>DBXN01000163.1:2512-9949 GCA_002309585.1 Verrucomicrobia bacterium UBA1211 | reverse complement strand
GCCCCGCCACGGAGCGGCGGGTTTGACCTCCTCCAACATCCCCCGCGAGACGCACATGCAGTCGATCGATTCCCAACTCTTGTTCGCCCAATAGAAGTAGGTGCCCCTCTCCCGCTCCGCCAATCCGCCGGAGAGGTTATAGAGCAGATCCTTCCCCTTGTTCTCGGGAGCCGTCACCGCCGCTTTGTCCAGAGAGAACCCCGCCGTCTCCGTCAGGACCGGGGCATCCACGTTGTCATTGAAATCCCCCGTCACCAAAACCGCAGCCGCGGGATTGGATTTGAGCAGCTTGCGGATCTCCTCGCGCACCCGCGACGCCTCCTCTTCCCGCCGCCCGCGGGTCTCCGCCGGATCGCCCAGCTGCGACTTCCAGTGGTTGACGATAAGATGCAGCGCGCCATCCTTTTTCCCGCCGAACAGAAAATCGCAGATCAGCACATCGCGCGTCTGGTTCGTCGTGACCGATTCGATCTCATCCGTCTTCGCGTAGCGCCGCCGGACCCTGCCCTGTGCATTCGTAGTGGCGGACACCACCTTCTCGGCAAAGTTGGTCTGTACGTAAGTCGTGTTGACCCATCGGGTGGCGGCCTGATACTTCGCCAGCACGGCGACATCAATCCCACGCGGATCGCCGCTCTCCCGGTGATGGATATACGGAAGCTCAAAGCGGTAACGGCTCTTCAGTTCCTTCTGCAGATCTTCCAGCACCCGGCGATTCTCGACCTCGACCAGACAGAGGATGTCTGGCTTCATCTGCGAGATCAGCTCGGCCAGCCGGCTAATCTTCACCCCGTACCGCCGCTTATCCCAGCGGCGCCAACTTCCCGACGTAAACTCGTCATCGCCCGGATTGGCGGGATCGTCATCCGCATCAAAGAAGTTCTCCACATTCCAGCTCGCGACCGTCAGCGCATCCGGCGCCTGTTCGGCAGGTGCCTGTTTTGCCATCGCCGCCCCAGCCGGGACCGTGAGTGAAAACGCCAGCGCGAAACCGGCCCATCCCGTCAACCGCATACCGAATCCCCCGCTTCCAAAGAGGGCGCGACATCCAGCGCCATCGCCGCCGGTCCCGTCACCCCCACGCCCATGCCCGCAAGCCCCGCGATCATCGCGGCGTTATCCCCACAATACTTCGGGAGCGCCAGCAGCAGCGGCACCCCGGCCGCATCCGTCACCTCGCGCAGCCGTTCGCGCAACCGCCCGTTGAGCGACACGCCGCCCCCCACCGCCATCGCCTGATAGCGGTTCAGGCGCAACGCCCGCGCCGTCCGGTCGGCCAACGCCCCGACAATCGCCTCCTGATAGGCGGCGGCGATCTCCGCCCGCTCCGCGTCGCTTTGGGGCGGATGGTTCCGCAGATGGTACATCAGCGCGGTCTTCAACCCGCTGAAACTCACGCAGAGATCCGCCCGCAGCCCGCCCAGGGCCGGCGATCCCGGTTTGGGCCGCCCCTGCGGAAAGGCGACCGCATCGCGCCGCGCGGCCTGTTTCGCCACGCGGTCAATCACCGGCCCGCCCGGATAACCCAGCCCCAACAGTTTGGCGGCCTTGTCGAAGGCCTCCCCCGCCGCATCGTCCAGCGTCTGCCCGATGATCCGGTAACGTCCCACCTCCGGCATATCGATCCAGCTGGAGTGACCGCCGGAAACCGCCAGTCCCAGACAGTGTCCCACCGAGCGGGGATCCGGCGCGTCCGGCGAGAGGAAGACGGCATGGAGATGGGCCTCGATGTGGTTGATCCCGATCAGGGGCTTCCCCAGCCGAAGCGCCAATCCCTTCGCGGCGGCAAGCCCGACGATCAGCGAACTGGCCAATCCCGGACCATACGTCACCGCAACCGCGTCAATCCGGTCCCACCAGGCGTCATCAAACCGGGCAGGATCATCGGGCGCATCCGTAAAGGCCTGGCGGACCGCCTCGCGGATCACCCCGCCGATCTTCTCGACATGGCTGCGGGAGGCGATCTCCGGCACGACCCCCCCGTAGGGCTGGTGCATCGCGATCTGCGTGAAGACCACACTGGAGAGCACCCGGCGGCCATCCTCCACCACCGCCGCCGCCGTCTCATCGCAGGACGATTCAATCCCCAGGATTCTCATTTCCCATCCCCGTCCTTTTCGCCGCTGATCACCCGCTTCAGATGTTCCCGCGCCCGCTCCAACTGACGATCCTGCGGCATCGGCGATGTCCCTTCCTGAGGGGTCCCGGCCGAAGCCGCCCGGTCGCGCCACGCCTGCTGCTGAAGGACCATCTGCCGTTCGGCCGGCGAGAGCGGCACCGGGATGTCCGGTTGAAGCCCCTTCCCGTGGATCAACAATCCGTCCGGGGTGTAATAGTAGGCCGTCGTCAGCCGGACCGCGCAATCGGGACGCAGCGCCAGGTGAACGACATTCTGCGCGGAGGCCTTCCCGTAGGTCTTCTCCCCGATCAGCACGGCCCGCCGGTGCGCCTTCAGCGCGCCCGACACGATTTCCGCCGCGCTGGCGGTCCGGCCGTTCACCAGCACCGCCAACGGCAGTTCGGTGTCCCGCGCCACCTTGCTCTTCGCCAGATAGCGCGTCGGCTTCCCGTCCCGCTGCCGCCCCTTCAGGGAAACGATCTCCGTCCCGGCGGGCAACAGCTGCTCCGCCACCGCGACCGCCGTCTCCAGCTGGCCACCGGGATTGTTCCGCAAATCCAGAACCAGCCCCTTCACCCCCTCACTCCTAAACTGTTCCAGCGCCTTGGCGAAATCTTCCGCCACCGTGGCGCTGAACTGGGCGATCCGGACATAACCCAGTTGGTCCCCCATCACCTGCGCCCCCTTCACGCTGGTCACCCGGATCTCATTTCGGACCACCGGAATCTCGACCTGTTCCCCCGTCGCCCGCTGGACCGTCATCTTCACCCCGCTGCCCTTCTCGCCCCGCATCGACTTGACCGCCTCGTCCAGCGAAACGCCCTTCAGGGAACGCCCGTCCACGGCGGTAATCGTGTCGCCAGGCCGGATCCCGGCCTCCGCCGCAGGCGAGTTCTCCAGAGGGGTAAGCACCTTCACGCCCTCCGGCGCTGACTCGACGCTCAAGCCGACACCGCCGAAGTGGCCGTCCATCTCCTCCTCCAGCTTCTCCAGCGGATCCGGCGCGAGAAACGAGCTATGCGGGTCCAGCGACTTCAACATCCCGTCGATCGCGGCGTAGATCAATTCGCGATAGGTGTGTTCCTCCACATACGAACGGCGCGTCAGCAGCAACGCCTCCGAGAGGATCAGCAGATCCGACAACTCATCACCCGCCACCGTTTCCGGCGAGATCTCCGTCACATCGACCGGAACCGCCGGTTCCGAAACGGCCGCGGTTCCGGCTTCCGGGCTCCGACAACCCGCCGCCAGCGCCGCCAGCGCCAACACGCCCATCCATCTTTTTTTCATACCGCCCCACGCCATCTGCCGACTCCTGTCCTTGTCATCCATGACTCTCTTTTCCAACGGTTTTCATAGTTTAGCACGTTTCGCCCGTCTGAATCGACCAAAAACGGGCCTTCCCACCGCAGTGGATGCTTCTGCGTCATTCACCGTCAGTGTTCAGATGGTTCGGTGGTTGGGTGGTTCGGTGGTTGGGTAGCACGCCGACATATTTGTGGAAACGGCTTTGGGGGGTACGTTCCACCCTCAACCCTCAACGCTCAACCCTTCCCGCTCACGCCACTTGACATCTCCGGCACGATTTTTATACCATTTAAATGGTGAATGACATGTAACCATTTCTGTGCAAGGGTGTACACAAGCTGAAGGGACGTGTCCCACAACCACGAAACGGGGAGAGAATCATGGCACTGACAATCGGAAACATTCGCAACTTTACGGGCTCAGACCACATTCTGGTGGATTCTCAAGGCGGGATCGCAACCGTCAACAAGTTGCAGCGGTTCAAGAGTTTCTTCAACATCGGGAGCGCGCGCCAGCAGAACGGATTCACGCTGGACGCCATCCACAAGGCCATCGCCAACGAACCACGCTATTTCGCGCCGGAAGTCCAGGCGAAGGCGGCGGAGCTACTGAGCCAGATCCGGACAGACCGCGCGATCGGCATGGATCAGATCCGATCGGTGATCGACGCGCTCGACAACTTATCCACCCCGGGAATGCAGTTGCAGAGCGCCCAAGACATGGTTTCCGCCCGGCTCGTGGCGGACGGTTTGCCGGACTTCGCGCGGGGGTGCGAACGGGCCTATCTGAAGCTTGCCGCGAAGACCGTCTGCCCGTCCATGCCGGCGGGCGGATACACCCGACTCGATATCGCGGGCGGACTGCGCACGTTCAACCAACGCATGGCCACACTGTTCAACTCACTCGGGGGTGACCCCGACGGAATCGCGCTGTTGGCCGCCTGTATCGCGAAAGGCAGGCTCGAAGCGCCGGACCACAGTCTGACCAGCGATCAGACCAAAATCAACAGGATCATCTCCGGTATCCAGGCGAATCTCGCCGAGTTGCAAACCATCGAGGCGCAATACGGAAGGGACGCAAAGGAGGCGGTGCTGACCTTCCTGAAGTCCTACGGCAAACCCATGCCCGTGACGGCGAGTGATCCCGCGCCGCTCACGCGAATGGCCGAGGCGCGCCGCAATCTGACGGTGCCGACGGGCCTTTACAGACTAGACGGAAATACCCCGGTGTCCGACCTCCATGCGACGGTCATGGCCCTGTGCGAATCCGTGGCGACCGTGAGAGCGGGGATCGATGTCGATATCGAAAGTTTAAACGAAGTCCCGAAGTTCTTCGCATACTGCACACTTGAGGGAATGACCCCTGCGCAGAAACAGGGCCTCCTCGATGCGCTGGAGTCGGAAGGCGGGCGGCATCTCCAGAGCCTGTACGAATTGAACATGTCGTCCGACCCGATCGCGCATCTGGCGGACACGATTCTGCATGAGATGGTGCCGATGATCCGAACCTCCCTCGGAATACCCGACGCGACCCGGCCTATCGTGTTGCCGATGACCGTGGATGTCACGAAGCTTTCGCCCGGAATCCTCGCCCGCTTCAACCCTAATCCGGCGCCTACATCCATGGTCACGGGAGATGCCGCCGCCCCCATCAAGAACATGCTGAAGAGGATTGAGGATAGCGGCACTTCACGGGCGCAGTTCGACCGGATGCAGCAGAACTGCCAAGCGTTGGTCTCCATCAACATCGCCTCACAGATCGCAAGAGACCTCATTGCCATAACGTGTGACAAAGAAGGCGAGGTCAGCTCGCGCGCCTTCGACCCGAATAAGGAAAAGACGCAGTTCGACCTTGATCTCTTACGCGGTTACCACATCTTCATGCCTGATGGCGAGCAGATCCCGGCCGACATGCATGTCGCGCGTGACAAGTTCGTGCAGTTCATCACCGGAAACAGTCTTGCGACCTTCGATACCGCAGACACAACGACAAAGGTCAAGGCCCATATCCTGATGACCTGCATGAACCAGTCCATTTCCGGCATCGCCATGAATGCCTTCGGTGAATACCTCAATGACGACCCGACTCGATCCATTCCGAAAATCTCGATGGTCTCGAACACGGCCCTTGACCGTGAAGACGCCTTCCACCTTTCGAAACAGGATAACGGCGACATCGTGCTGCATCTCCGCTCACGCCGTCCCGTCAAGGCTCTGATCTTCTACGGAGAAAGCAATCTCCGCATGTTGGGAAGGGAGAGCTATGACGAGTATGAGATAAACATCACGTTTTCACCCGCCGATCTCGACAAGCTCGCGCGTGCCGATTGGCTATCATACAACCCCACCCCCGTTTATACCGCCGACCGCAAGGCAGACGTGCCGGATGCTCACATGAAAGCCGCAGACCTCATTCCCGACGCCTTCAAGTTCTCCGGCACGGTCTCGATGCAAGCCCACCTGCACCTCACTCCTGAAGACTAAAACGTCCAATCACTCCGCGTTCATGCGCGGCCGCGACGGCACATCCGGTCGCGCACGGCGGACAACAAACGAAAGGTTTCAACATGACGACTTACGAACGGCTTCTTGCCGAACTGGGGGAAGGACTCGATCTTGATCTCACACCCGACAGCGCGGGATTCGCTGAAATCGCGGCGGAGGATCATCTCCTGACCATCCGCGCCGACGAGACGGGCGAAAAAGAGATCTTGGCCTTCACGACTGTCGCCACCGCGCCGGAAGAAGGTTTTCCCATGGACACCCTGAAGCGGGCGTTGGCGGCCAATCTCTTCGGCCGCGACGTCGTGGGGCATCATCTCGGGCTCTTTTCGGATTCGCTGGTCCTTTCAGCGACGCTTTCGATCCCCGATTTGTCGGCCGAGGATTTTGCCGAGCGACTGATCCTCCTGGCACGCATCGCCGGGAAGCTCGCCGATTCGCTTGCCTCCCCCGCCGGCGAATCCGACACCACCGCCCCCTCATTCGAGGAAGAGATCCTGCAAGTGTAGGGAGAAGAGGGTTGAGGGTTGAGCGTTGAGCGTTCAACGTTTTTGCGGAACGCGGGCTAACTCGCCCGCGTTAGTCCTGTTATTCAGATGTCATAGCCGATCAATTTTGGGGATAATTGCACCCCACCTCATTCTTCCCAGAGCCAAAGAATTGCTTTCATGCGGAGAGTGTCATATACTACTGGATCAAACCATTGTGAAAAAGCGTTCAACAGGAAACGACCATGACACGTATCGTTACTACGGCAATCGTCTTCAGCATGCTTTGGGGTTCGGCGGAGCGCGCGGTCGCCGCGTCGCTGGCTGAAGAGTCGCGGGATTTTGTCCGCCGAGAGTGGAAAAACATCAGCAAGATTTCTGACAAGGGAACCGAACTGCGGGACGAGTGGCTGCGGCTCCCGGAGTCGGCCTGGTTCCGGAAAGACCGGGGAAATCAGAACAAGATCATCGCGCGCCACCTCAAATCCGCCCGCGAGCTGCTGCTCCCGACTACTTCGAAGAAGCAGCTGAAGAACATCGACAAACTGGACGAGAAGATCCGGGACACCCTCGATGAGATCGCCGACTGCCGCGAGGAGTTGGTCACCTCGCCCGAAAAGCGGGAGAAGCTGGAGGCGAAGATCAAGGCGCTGGAGGAGAAACGGGCCGCGTTCGAAACCGCCCGGAAGGGGGAGCTGGACGCGTTCATCGTCGAGCTTCAGGGGATCGGGCTCAAACTCACCGAGCAGCAGGCGCAGACCTTCTTCACCAGCGTGACCGCGAACACCCTGATCGACAACACGATCATCGCGAACAACATCGCCCTGATCACCGAGAATCTCCGCCAGCTGATGGACACGAAGGATCTCGCCACCGCCAAGCGCTACTACGGGATGTACATCGAGATGATCGAGATCCAGATCGAGTGTTTCCGCCAGTACCGCGAGCAGACGGACGAAAAGTGGATTCCGGGCATCGAGTCCATCATCGCGGACGCGAAGCGGGCGCAGCAGCACGCCCA
>DBXN01000163.1:0-2401 GCA_002309585.1 Verrucomicrobia bacterium UBA1211 | reverse complement strand
CAGGCGGCGGTCATCGACGCAAAAAAAGAGAAGGCGATCCGCATCCGCAACACCGCCTTCAACTCGTTTGAGACCGTCCGCGTCGTCGGGGAACTGACCAGCATCATGAAGACCTCCAAGGACTCCTTTGACGCGATCCTCCAGATGGAGATCCCGACCCTCGCCGTCTTCGATGACGCCGAGATGCAGGCGCAATTCGCCGCCATCACCCAACAGCTCTCGGGCAAATGACGGCGCGCTAACCTACTTCACCGGAACCAGCCGTTCGACGCCGCGCATGTAGGGCCGGATCGCTTCCGGCAGCAGCACGGAACCGTCGGCCTGCTGGCACTGCTCCAGGATGGCGATGACCAGACGCGGCAGCGCCACGCCGGAGCCGTTCAAGGTGTGGACCAGCCGTACCTTGCCGTTCGCGTCGCGGTACCGGCAGTTCAGCCGGCGGGCCTGGAAATCCTCGAAGTTCGAGCAGGAGGAGACCTCCAGCCAATCCTCGGAACCCGGTGCCCACAGCTCAAGATCATAGCACTTCGAGCAGGAGAAGCTGATGTCGCCGGAGCAAAGCTCCAGCACCCGGTAATGCAGCCCCAGCGTCTGAAGCACCTCTTCGGCGTTCCCGACCAGTTTCTCAAGCTCGTCATAGGAGGTTTCCGGCTCGACGAACTTCACCATCTCGACCTTGTCGAACTGGTGGACGCGCTTGATCCCGCGCGTATCCTTCCCGGCGGAACCCGCCTCACGGCGGAAGCAGGGCGTATAGGCCGTCAGGTAGACGGGCAGCTTCTCGATGATCTCATCGCGGTAGAAGTTGGTGACCGGGACCTCCGCCGTCGGGATCAGCCAGAAATCATCGACCTCGCAATGGTACATATCCTCGGCCATCTTCGGCAGCTGCCCGGTCCCGCGCATCGACGCCGTATTCACCAGGAAAGGCGGCAACAGCTCGGTATACCCCTGCTTCTCGCAGTGAAGGTCGAGCATGAACTGGATCAGGGCGCGCTGGAGTTTGGACCCGATCCCGACCATCATCGGGAAGCCCGAACCGGTGATTTTCGTCGCGCGCGGAAGGTCGAACATCCCCAGCTTGTCCCCAAGGGTAATGTGGTCCAGCGGCTTGAAATCGAATGCCGGAGGGGTACCCCACATGCGGGCCACCCGGTTGGCGGAGGAATCCGGCCCGGTCGGGATCGTCCTGCACGGGACATTCGGAATCCGCAGCATCGCGGTTTCGAACGCCTCGTCGACCTGGCGGATCTGCTCATCCAACTCGGCGATACGGTCGCCGATCGCGCGCACCTCCGCCTGGACGGCGGTCGTGTCCTGACCCGCCTTCTTCAGCGCGCCGATCTCCTTGGACCGGCTGTTGCGCTCGGTTTTGAGCTGATCGCTCTGCGTCACCAGCGAGCGCCGCTTGACATCCAAATCCCGCGCCGTCTCCGCCAACGCGACATCCGCGCCACGCCGGCGCAAACCCTCTGCCACCTCGTCAAAATGCTCTCGAATCCGTTTAATGTCCAACATGGTCTCTGCCTCGTTTGTTTAGATGTTTCTTTATCGTACCCCTTCCCGTCCGATAGAGCAAGAAAGAAGATGGGGCGAGCCGCGAAACGCCCCGACTTTTGAGGTGGCATTACCGCATAAACCTGCTATACTTCCACCCATTACTTTTTGAGGAGAAGAGCATGAGACCTGTCGTTTTGATCATTCGTGATGGTTGGGGGATGAATCCCAGAGAAGATGGCAATGCGGTTTTCGCAGCGGCGACGCCGGTGATCGACCGGCTGAAGTCCCGTTATCCGTGGACCCGGCTGGCGTGCAGCGGCGAGGCGGTGGGGCTTCCCGACGGCTATCAGGGCTCCAGCGAGGTCGGCCATCTGAACATGGGCGCCGGCCGTGTCGTGATCCAGGAGCTGAAGCGGATCGACGACGGCCTGAGCACGGGCGAATTGTTTGAATCGCCGAAATGGACCGCCCTGGTCGCGAACTGGAAGGCGAACAACAGCGTTCTCCACTTTATGGGCCTGCTCCAGGACGAGGGTGTCCACGCCCACCAGGAGCATCTGTTCAAGCTGATGCGCCGCGCGCGCAGCGAGTTCCCCGAGGGCAGGATCGTGGTCCACCCGTTCCTCGACGGCCGCGACACGCCGCCCCGCAGCACGCTGGAATACATCGCGCGGCTCCAGAAGGAACTGGACGCGGTCGGCAACGCGACGATCGGCACGGCGATGGGCCGCTACTACGGCATGGACCGCGCGAAGAAGTACGCGCTCACCGACATGGCGTTCGCGTGCATCGTCGACGGCAAGGGCGCGCGCAGCGCCACGATCGAGGAGGCCGTCCGGCACGAGTACGAGACGGGCAAGACCCCCGACAACACCCCGATGACCGACGAGTACATCCCGTG
>DBXN01000109.1:6779-8396 GCA_002309585.1 Verrucomicrobia bacterium UBA1211 | reverse complement strand
TACGAACCTCGGTTACGGTGAGGCGGTCGATGTGCGCGTCCTCTCCCCGGATGTCGAATGGCTTCATGTTGTCGGCGGTGCGGAGACCGCGTCACTCACGAACAACCAGTCCGTGACGGTTACGCTGGAGCTTTCGCCCGGTAACGACATTGAGCTGAACCGCAACTTCTCCGGACGCCTTGCCGTGAATGGACGGAATAAGGGTGAGGACGGGGAACAGACGTTCCTCACGATCCCGATGACCTTCATGGCGGTGAGTGAGGAGACGGGTTCCATCACGGTTGATTGCGTGGATGACGCCACCTATAATCTTGAATCGGCGCCGCATCTTGAAGGTGCCTATGTCAAAATCACCAATCCCTACACGGGCGCGATCGTTGCAGACGGATACAGCGGTCAAGACGGACTCTTCGTTGCGGACGAGATCCCGGAGGGGACGTACCAACTCGTCGTCACGGCGGCGAAGCACGGCAACTACGCGGCCGCCGTTGAGGTAAATCCGGGGCGGATGGCAAACGTCACGGCGTTCCTCCAGTACCAGGCGATTACGGCCAACTGGACCGTTACGCGTACGGAGATCGAAGATCAGTATCAGGTCGATCTCGTCCTTGAGTTCGAGACCTCTGTCCCCGTTCCGGTGGTGAAGTTCGACTTCATTGACAAGATTCCCTCGCTTCAGCCGGGGGAGAGTTACGCAACGAAAGCCGTGTTCACGAATCTGGGGCTGATCCGCGCCGATGAGGTGTCATTCGATCTTCCGTCGTTCTACGGCTACGTGTGGATCTACCCTGCGGGCAGCTTCTCGCTCGCGGCGGGCGCGGCGCGGGCGGTACCGGTGGTTCTGCACCGGTTGCCGTACTCGATTGAGCAAGAGTATGCCAACTATCTCGCCGATCCGGGGCATTCCGGCGAGACATCCTCCGGAATGTCGCACGCGGCAATCGCGGATGCGCTCGGCGGCGACTTGACCTCTCCGTCGATGTCCGCCTTCGTCTCGGCGGTATACGGCGGCGCGGGGATGGAGGTCGTACAGCAGACCTCCCGTGCGGGAAGCGGAACGAGCGCGTCTCACGCAGGACCGCTTCAAGGCGGAGAGACGGATTCCAACCCCTGCACCGACTACGCGAAGTATGTCTACAAGTACAAGTGCAACGGCGACCGCTGGGTGCGGGGTCCGCGCCAGCTCGTGTATGGCGACAACTGCCCGCACAGTGCCGCGCCTTCATCGATCAGGTACCTCGGAACAGGCTCGTCCGAGCCTTCACGCAACGGCGTGGAGCAGTCGGTCAATATCCCGCCGGGAATGAACGGCGGCGACTTCTGGGTGTTCGAGGACGGCTGTAACGGGGGTGTCTCCAATACGCTAACGCCGTGTCTAAAGGATCTTGCCAAGACGGCAGTGGATCTTGAGCTTATGTCGGTCGGCAAGGCCGTCCCCGGCGCGGGCAATGTGATAGACGCCTTCCAGAAGTTGGGAGATTTCTACGAGAAAATGGTGAATGCCGATTCGACCATTTCCGATCAACTCAACTCGACGGCCGAGCTGTCCGAGTCGCTTGCCAACGTGCTCGACGACATCGGCTTTGAATCCAGCGATGGATACGGCAATGCGCTTTC
>DBXN01000109.1:0-6737 GCA_002309585.1 Verrucomicrobia bacterium UBA1211 | reverse complement strand
CCGACAAGATCAAGAGCGGCATCTCGACCCTCAAGGACGTGCTGGATGCGTTCCCTGACTCGGTCAAGAACTCGAAGGTCGCAAGCGTTGTCGATTCGCTCAATACGATCAAGGAGATAGACGATGCATTCGATCCGGTCAAGAAGTCTTGCCTGCCGATCATGAACGGATCGGGCTTGCCGGGTTCTTCGCTGGGATTGTTCGGGTCTGGCGCCGCTTCGTCGTCGGCGGCATCGTCGCCGAGTCGTTCGGTCGCTTCGCGAGCCGTGGCGCTTCTTGCGACAGAAAAGACATTCGCCGAGACGGTGGCGATGTGGTCGCCGGAGCTTACGCAGAACCTTCAAATCGACACGGTCGCATATGTGCTCGATTATTTGCGCGCGTTTGCATACTTCCTCAATGAGACCTTTGGCGATAGCGACGGATGGATGAACGCGACATACGAGGAACTGTTGAGATTCCTGGCGCGCTTCGTTCTTTATATGGATAAAGATTACAGGTTCGTGCAGAACGACCTTGAACCCTTGCAGCCGCCGGCAGGCGTGAGCGAAGTGGAACTTGCCGTCTTCCTGAGGCGCTGGAACAACATGGTGGACGGAATCGAAGACGCGGATGACGCGTACACCGAAGGATTTGGCGCGGCGGACTGCGTGCGCCTGGATGTCCTTCTTGCCTGTGCCAAGCGCTCGAGGGCGGCCTGCGACTTCGCCAAGAACTATACGTGTGACAATATCGCCCGCATGTTCACGCTTGTCTTCATCGACTGGCTCAACGGGGCGTTGGCCTCTACGGAGTCGTCGTCCGCCGTCTGCGCGAAGGTCTCGCTCAAGCTTTCGCAGACCTACACCATGACGCGCGAGGCGTTCGAGGGAACGCTTACGCTCTTCAACGGGCACGAATCGACGGCGATGACGAACGTCTGGCTGGAACTGGAAATCACGAATGCCGATGGCGACACCTGCAACGACCTCTTCGAGATCTCCGCAAAATCCGGTGGCGCGCTCGAAGCGAACGGCAGCAACATCGTCTGGGTGAACGATGTCGCGGCAAAGCAGGAAGGGACCGCCATTGTCCAGTTCGTGCCCGCCGTCGCGGCCGCGCCGGAGGTTCCCGTTGCCTACAACTTTGGCGGGAAGGTGCATTACCGCGATCCCTACAGCGGTGAAGAGGCGACGATCTCGCTGTTGCCGGTAACGCTGGAGGTCAATCCGACACCCCAGCTCTACCTCGACTACTTCGTCCAACGCGATGTGTATGCGGACAATCCATTCACGAAGAACATCGTCGAAGCCTCCATGCCGGCGGAACTGGCGGTGCTCATCCGCAATGATGGCTATGGCGACGCGAAGAATGTGACAATCGAGAGCGCCCAGCCGGAGATTGTGGAGAACGAGAAGGGGTTGATGATCGACTTCCGGCTCTCCGACTACTCGCTTGACGCGGCGGCGCTCAACGGCGCGACGGCTGGTCTCGGATTGAACAATGTGGACCTTGGAACGATCGCGGCGCGTTCAAGCAGCGTCGCGCAGTGGTGGTTGACTTCGACCTTGCAGGGCCACTTCAGCGGTATGAGGGCCTCCGTCACTCACTTGAACTCGCAGGGGATCGTCGATACCTCGCTGATTCGCAGTGTCGATGTCCATGCGCTGATCCGGAGTGTGGATGTCGGCGACGCGCTACCCGCGTTTCTGACGGCCGACCACTCCCGGTACGGCAATCCTGACAAACTCTACCGGGCGGACGGCGAGGTGCTGGATGTGCGGAGCGATGTTACCGCCTCGGTATCCGGCTCTGTATACGGAAACACTTGTTCGGTCACGGTCACGACCACGTTGCCCGGCAGCGGACCCTACTACACCAAGGTCAAACTCCCCGGCGCTGAGGATTACGAAGTCATCGGGCTTGAGGATGCGGCCGGTACGGTTCTCCCGATCCGTAACGCATGGATTACCGACCGTACCTTTGTGGATGGCGCGGATCCGAAAATCGAGACCCACCTCCACATCTTTAATGTCGCGGCGAACGCCGGCATGAAGACCTATACGGTGACGCTGAAGGCTAAACCGGCCGATGCGCCGGAGGTCACCGGATTTGAGGGCATTACGGCCGATGCGCTCGTCACGAACCCGGTTGAGAATATCGTCGTGACCTTCTCCAAGGCGATCGATCCGGCATCGTTCACGCCGGATGACATCACGGTGCGGTATCAGGGTGTGCTGACCAACGGCGTGACGGCGATTTCGTCCGATGACGAAAACAACATGCGCTATACGCTGACCTTTGACCCAGACTTTGCCGAGCTTGAGGGGCGGTTCATCGTCCAGGTCTTCTCATCGGGTGTCACCTCGCTCTCCGGGACGCTCGGTAAGTCTTCCGGCAAGCAGATCGGCTGGACATACTACATCCTTGAGAAGCCGGCGGTCGTCTCCATCAAGGGATGGCTGGAAGGCACGACGGTCAACAGCGTTTCGAATGTGACGGTACAGTTCGCCGCCGCCATCGACCCCGCGTCTTTCACGGCGGAGGCGATTAAGGTGGACGGGCACATGGTGACCGATGCCGCAGTCTCCATCATCCCGCTCAACAAGGCTAACACCAGTTTCCGGATTTTGGGACTCGATGAGGTGGTCGCGGCGGCCACATCCGGCGTAACCCTCCTTTCGGCAAACGCCTCAACCCATACGATTGAGATCGATACCCGCACGATCAGAAACGCTTCCGGCGTGTACGGTCAGGCGATATTCTCATCAACCGTGACGATTGACGCCGACGCACCGACGGTGACCTTGGCGGACGAGGGCGAGCAGTTTGGATCGCATCGCTGGACGCTGACTTTCTCCAAGCCGGTTCTCGCTTCGAGTGTCACCGTCGCCGGATTCACCCTGACGCGCGACGGCGTGCGGGTCGAGTTGCCCGAGTCGGCCAAGGTCGTTCAGGCCTCTGAGACGCAGTTCACGTTCTACGGTATTGATGCTTTGATCGCGCAGGACGGCATGTATGCGTTGTCGTTCGATGCCGCGACCGTAAAGGATGCCAGCGGGAACGCGGGTGTTGGAACGACCGGTGATATGACATGGGAATACAGGGATCTCCCGCCTGCTGTTATCGCCGACCTCACCTTTACGCCCGATCACGGAACGAACGGTACCGATGGCGTGACTTGGCAACGCGACGTGACCGTTACGGGAACGATTGGGGAGGATGTTTATGCGGTGACAATCCTTGCGCGTGACGCGGCGGGTACGGAAGATGTGCTGATGGAAACCTTCTATCCGGAATCGGGCGAGACCTCGTTTGAAAAGGAGGTCACGCTTCCCGTCGGACGGGGTGTCCTTGTTGTTAGATGCGCCAATGTCAGCGGCAAAACGTCAGACAGTGGAAAGGAGTTCTTCATTGATGCGATTCCGCTTTCATTCACCTTCGCCGGATTCCCGGATGACGGAAAAGGAAAACTCACGAATGACGTGCAGATTGTCTTCTCCGAGCCTGTGCGACAGGTGGCGGCGGAGTGGATCTCGATCCGGCACGGTGTGCGGGAGTGGATCGCGTTCGAACCGGACGCGTTGACCATCACCCCGGATGAGTCAAGTCTTGTCTGGACCGTTTCCGGGCTTGATGCCCTCACGGCGTCCGGAGGGACGTACACCGTGACGCTGGACATTTCGCGGGTTGAAAAGTGTTCGTCCGGGCTGGCAGGCGTGTTCGATGCCGACACATGCGGTATATCGTGGTCCTATACGCCGCCGGACACGACACCGCCGGAACTGCTCCAGATTGTTTTCGACGGCATGGAGGCCTATGGCGAAACGGGTGCTCTGACGGTTGCCAGCAATGGCGCCTCGCAGGTCAAGTTCATCTTCTCCGAGGCGGTGAACCTGAGCGCATTGAAGGCGGGCGGATGGCTTGACCGCGCGATCCGTCTGCAACTTTTGGATGAGTCCGGAACCGTGACCGGAGAGGTCGCCGCCGCCAGCTCGCAGTTCAGGTGGCGGGGGAGTGAGAACGCGATCGTCTGGACGCGCTCCGAGCGGGCCTTGCCGGTCGGGAAACTGCGCCTCTTCCTCGATGCGGGGTTGATCACCGATATCGCGGGCAATCCGTTGAAGGGGAATTCGGAGTTGGACTCCTTTATTCACTTCGCGAAACCGGTGCCGTTGTTCAGGGCGGACGGCGAATACGCCACGCCCGCAACGATCGATGGCGGGCTGGTCGTCGGCGTGAAGAAGAACGGCATGGGCGAAGCCTATCAGTATGACTTTGCGGGGACGAAGGGCGCGTGCGTGGTGGCGAACGTGGCGGCGTCCAACTGCCTCGGCGTCTCGGTGGCCCAGGTCGGGGGCGATCTCTATTATGGTACCTACGACGGGTCGGTTTACAGGAATGGTGTCCGACTGGATGGCGTGAATCCCGGGCGCGAGCGGGCGGTCCTTGCCGTTTGGAACGGGGATCTCGTCATTGGCGGTGATGACGGGAAACTCCTCCGTTTGGACGGCAGTGCGTTGAAAAACCGGTCGGGCGCGGACCTGGTTGTCGATTCCCTCTCGCCGCGCAGAAGCGCCGCCGCGTTCAGCGGGGATTGGGTCTACGAGGGGCAGCCGTTACTGGTGACCGGCCGCGGTAAAGGCGGACTTGCGCTTTACCTCGGCGATGGGGAAGGGATGTGGGATGACACGAAACCCTTCACCCTCGCTGTGTCGGCCAACACGAACCTGTATGAACGGTCGCGTCCGGTTGCGGTTGATGTCAACGGCGACGGGTTGGACGATCTCGTGACGGGCTACGCAGACGGTTCGCTTGATGTCCGTTACGCTGCCGTCAACAAGGCGTTCACCTATACGTTCGAGGCGCTTGCGTTCCATACCTTGGAAGAGGCGCTTGATACGGATGAAAAGGCGCCGAATCTCATCTGGACGACCTCTGCGGAGCGGCCTTGGCTGGCGCAGACCGGCGAGGCGTGTTACGGGGATGACTATGCGATCTCGTCCGCCGCCGCCAATCAGGAATCGACACTTGCGATGCGGGTTGTCGGACCGGGAACGTTGCGGTTCCATTGGAAGAGGGTTGGCTCGGTTGGTACGTATTGTGTGAAGACGAACGGTGTGGAGGCGTTCTCCTGTGCGGCGGAGGCGTGGAGCGAGTCGGTTCTTGTTCTCGGTTTCGGATTCGTCGATGTGGCGTTTGTCGCTGCGAACGGCGTGACCGGCTATCTCGACTGCGTGAGTTGGACGGGAGATGACTCCGCCAGCGATGACGAGAAGGCGCTACAGGCCGAGAAGGCCGTCTATGACGAGACGTTTGTCGCGTTTATGGCGCGGTATGGCGGGATCGATCCGGCGACGGCCACCGCCGGCGATTACCTGCGCGCGATGGCGATCCAGACGGGTAAGTTGGATGTGAACGGTGTTTCCACGACGCTTTTGGATGAGTTTATCGCGGGAACCGTCCCGACCGACATGAACGACCGTTTCTACGCCACGATCACCCTGGAAGACGGGAACGTGTATATCGGCTGGGTGCCGAACCTGAACGCGGACGGGCATATCCGCCGTGTATACTCGGTCTACGGCAAACGGGAGATTTCGGACGCGTGGTCGGCCAGACCGTTGACCGACGAAGAGATCAACAGCGGTTACTACCGCTTCTTCCTCGTCACGGTCGGGATGCCGTAAGATCTCATTCTCCCGGACAACTGGGAAGACGGTTACCCCCGCCCGCACGGGCGGGGGTTTTTTATGCCGTGTCCAACGAAAAGAAGCTAGCAGGACCAAATTCCGCTTTCTCATCCAGCCCGGAAATGGTACACTGAAATTATGCAAAGTTGGATTGGAAAAGTGAAAATAGGAGTGGGGGCTGACACGAGATAGACGGGCAGTAGGCGAAGCGCTACGTTGCCCCTCCCATCGTACACAAGACGGTATTTCAACGTGACCAGTGGGATATGCAATTTGTACGGGTGAAAGTTATGCAAACAGATGGGAGTATATCCGTAACAATCCTGCCCGTAAAGGGCTTGTTGCACATGCGGATGATTGGTTCTATCAAGGCGAATGGAATATCCTCCAATGGCATGACAGGGGAAATGGGCGATATGTTTAAGACATCCATCAGATTCTTCAACGGCAGAGAAGGGCGCGCCGTTTGGGACGACGCGACAAACGGCTGGTTCTTCTCTGTTCTGGATGTTGTTGGCGTCTTGAACGGCCAGGATGACTATGCCAAGAACCATAACTACTGGAAATGGCTCAAGGCCAAGCTGAAGCGTGAAGGGAATCAACAGGTTAGTGCCACTACCCAACTGAGACTGACGGCGGCAGATGGCAAATGGCGCGAGAATTGTTTATGAAGGGCATCGACTATTTGTACTACTACGAGGAGAACAATTGACATGGCCTCTTCTCTCCAAATGGTGGGCAATGCCGCGTTGCTCAATCGCCCTGACAAAACGGCGTTCCTTTCGTCGCGGCGAAGCATGTCAAGTACCAGAAGGAGTTGCTGAAAAAATGAAAAGCCAATTGCTGGCGCTGGCGGCCGGTACTTGCCTGACCGCGTATGCGGAAGGCCTCACGGCATATTCGATGCTCACGCATGACGGGCGTAGGCTTGTGTCACGTACGATGGGCACGAACACCGTCTTCGAGCTCATCGCGACAAACGCGCTTCCGGCGGACCTGCCGCCGGTGCGCGAATGGACGCTCTACGCCGTCAAGTCCGCCCACACTGACATCGGCCTCCACAAC
>DBXN01000047.1:69652-69978 GCA_002309585.1 Verrucomicrobia bacterium UBA1211 | reverse complement strand
TTATGCAGTGACAGCCGCCAAGTCGTCACGCCGAGAGGAATGCGACCTGTTTCAGATCTCTGACGCGCCAGTTGTGGAACTCGTCCAGGCGACCTGACTTGTAGAGGGCTCCTATCGGCAAGAGGGCTTCCGCGCCCTGCTGCGACCAGTGCATTCCAGACAGGTCCAGGCGATGCTGGACGACGCACTTGCACCCGCTCTCGACCGAGCCTGGCTGACCTCGGATGAGATCTTGGCGGGCGGGACGTTGGCCGTCGAACTTGGGCCGGAACCCAACCGAACGCTCTTCACCCGCCGTCCCCCTTCCGCGGTGAACACTGAACACT
>DBXN01000047.1:29686-69625 GCA_002309585.1 Verrucomicrobia bacterium UBA1211 | reverse complement strand
GGTGGTTGGGTGGTTAAATGGTTGGGTGGTTGGGTGACCTGTCGCGTGCGCTTGGCACGGAATGTAAATGAGGACAACTTGGAGAGTGTTCACAAATGGCAATTGATGTAGCAAGGCTGCCTCGGCCTTGCTGCAAGGGCGAGGGTGCCCTTGCCACGTCACGTTTTGTCCGACCTTGGGGTAGAAAGTACTTTGGTCTTGTTTTCCAGCCCGAAAAAGGGTTAAATAATAAAACAATTTTGTCGTATCAGGTTTAAGGAGTAGCCATGAATCGAATGCCGTTGCGGTTTCTCGTCGCCGTTCTGCTTTTCGCCGTCAGCTGCGCGTGGAGTGCGGAGCCGGTGAAGTATGTGGTTAAGGACATCAAGGTGAGGGTCCTCGACAATCTGGGCACGGACGCCTCGGATGTTCTGTCGACCTGTAGTCTGACGGTGGGATCGGTCTTGTCGGATGATGTGATCAGCAAGGATGTCCGTTCGCTCCTCGATACCAAGCGGTTCAGCTATGCGGGATCCGAAGTTGAGAAGATGGATGACGATGGTGTCCGGGTGTGGTATCTGATCCGCCGTCGTTACAGTTATCAGGAGCCGTTGATCATCAAGGGCGCCAACAGCCTTTCGGCGAGCAAGATCAGTAAGTTGTCCGGTCTCAAGAGCGGCGACTACATCGACGAGGCGATGCTGGCCGCCTGTGCGGCGAATGTCCGTGACGAGTATGTGAAACGGTTTTACCCGGATGTCAAGATTGTCACCGGGTTAATTCCGATTGAGGGGAGTGTGGGTGCGGCGAACGTCTCCTTCACGATTGAAGAGGGCGAGCGTAAAAAGATCAAGGATTTCGTTTTCACCGGCAACACGTCAATCGAGGCTGAAAAACTGAAGGCCTCTTTCGGACGGTACGCGTGGTACGATCCGCGCGGCTGGTTCACGACACCCCCGGTTTCCGCGCAGGACATGGAGGATGCCCGTCTTTTGGCGGAGAAGGTATATCAGGACAACGGCTTCCTGGATGTCAAGGTTGGGGAGCCGAAGATGGTCGAGATCGGGAAAGAGAAGGTCAATGTCTCTTTCGACGTGACCGAAGGCGATAAGTATATGGTCGATTCCGTGGCGGTCCGTAATGTGAAATACTTTACGGAAAGCGCCGTCCAGAACGAGGCGCTTCGCAAGTTAAAGCCGGATGATGTGGCGGGTCGGTCGGCGATCGAGGCGGCCGAGAAAGCGGTTTACGACTATTACGGCCAGAACGGTTATGTGGACACGCAGATCCGGAGCATCAAAGAGACGGTTCCCGGCAAGCCCGGCCGGATCGCGATCACCTTCGATGTCAAAGAGGGCGAGTTGGCCTATGTCCGTTCGATCATCATCCGGGGTAACGCGAAAACCAAGGAGAAGGTGATCCGCCGCGAGGTCCGCCTGGATCCGGGCTCGAAGCTGAATACGGTCCAGATCGAGCGCAATGAGCGCCGTCTCCGTAACCTGGGTCTTTTTGGCGATGTCCGCCATTATTATGAGAACGCCGATCCGGAGAGCAAGCAGCGGGATCTGGTCTATGAGGTGACGGAACAGCGGACCGGCAACTTTATGATCGGCGCGGGGTTGTCCAGCGTGGATAACGTGGTGGGCTTCCTGGAGATTTCCCAGAGCAACTTCGACATTCTGAATTGGCCGAACTTCACCGGCGCGGGACAGAAGGCGCGGTTGGGCATCGAGGTCGGTACCCGCCGGCAGACGGCGGAAGTTTCCTGGACCGAACCGTGGTTCATGGATATGCCGGTCGCCCTGACGGTCGAGTTGTACCGGCGGATGCGTTGGTATGATGAGTATGACGAGATCCGGACCGGCGGGTCGGTCGGACTCTCCTATGCGATGAAGGAACTGGATCTGTTCGGCTTCCAGCTGGGTGGCCGTGTCGGTGCGCGGTATACGCTGGAAATGGTTGAGATGGATGATGTCGATAAGAGCCACTGGTACATGGATCCGAAGGGTGAGCTGAATTCCACGCCCGATCGGTGGGAGAACCGCTACTTCAAGTATCAGGAGGACAAGTACGGCGACAATCTGAACAGCATCGTCCGGTTCTACTGGTCCGATGACGCCCGGAACAATCCGTTCGTCCCGACCAAGGGGTATCAGGCAATCCTCTTCGGCGATGTGGCCGAAGGCGGTCTCGGTGATAACGAGTTCTACAAGTTCGGCGCGAACTACAAGCGTTGGTTTGAGATGCCTTGGTATCATCACGTGTTGAGCATCCGTGGCCGGTTCGAGACGGTTGATTCGTACAATGGCGAACTTCCGATTTACGAGCATCTCTTCCTGGGCGGTCCCCGTTCGATCCGCGGTGTCGAGTATCGTGATATCGGCCCGAAGGTCTATCGCGGCAACGGACGGAAGAAGCATGCGCCGATGGGTGGAAAGACGCTGGCGATGGCGACGGCGGAATACACGATCCCGATCTTCAAGGCGTTGCGTTTCGCGACCTTCGTCGATGCCGGTTCGTTGAGCGACGACGAGTTTGACCCCGAATTCTCCGATATCTCGGTGACGGCGGGTGTCGGTCTCCGGATCGACATTCCCGGATTCCCGATCCGGCTCGATTTCGCGACTCCGATCCATGACGACGACAAGTACACCGATGAGCAGGTGTTCTCGTTCCTGATCGGTTTTGAATAGGGCTAATCGGGGTTAAGGCAAAGTTTCCAATTTAGAAAGGTTAAGGGAGGATTAGACGATGAATCGTATGACCGTTTTTGCGTTGGCGTTGGTGATGGGTTTGGTTTCGGCGGGTTTCGCGGAGGAGAAGACGGCTATTGTGAATATGGTCGATTTGGTCCGTTTCCATCCAAGCCGTGAGCGTGACCGTAAATTGATCCAGGATACCGAGAAGGAGTATCAGGAGAAACTGGATAAGCAGCGTGACCGTTTCGAGGAGCTTCGTGCCGACTACGAGAAGGCGATGAAGCAGGCCCGGAATCCGGCGTTGAATGAAACCGCGCGGGTGGATGCCGAGAATAAGGCGATGAAGCAGCGTGATGTGCTGGCTGACGCCGACCGGGATCTCCGCCAGGAGATGCAGAAGCTCCAGCGGTCGCTGAGCGAGTTGGACGCCCGGCTGCTCCGTCAGGTGACCGGTGACATCCGCGAGGTGATCACGAAGTATGCGCAGGAGCAGAAGTTCACGGTCGTGATGGACGGGACGACGCTCGCCTATTTCGATCCGGCGCTGGATGTGACGGATGAGGTTCTGAAGCGCATGGGCGTTGACCCGAAAAAGCGCCACGAAGCCAAAGAGAAGGCTGAGAAGGAAAAGGCCGAGAAGACCGAGAAGGCCGCTTCGGACGACGCGGAGACGAAGTGATGCGGATGACGCTTCAGGAGTTGGCCGATCGGCTGCAGGGGCAGCTGACCGGGGATGGCGCGTTGGAAATCAGCGCGCTGGCTTCCCTGTCCGAAGCGCGTCCGGGGGATCTCTCCTTCTACAAAGACCGCAAGTACATCAAACAGTTGACCACAACCCGTGCGACGGCGATTTTGGTCGAGAACGCATGGGAGGGCGAGACCTCCGCAAAGGCCGTTATCCGGGTGGCGGATCCCAACGGCGCGTTCGCGATCGCGGCGCCGTGGTTCGCTCCGCCCGAGGTGATCCGCGAGCCGGGTATCCATCCCACAGCGGTGATCGCGCCGGACGTTACGATCGGCGAACGGGTTTATGTTGGTCCCTGGACCGTGATCGAGGCGGGATCGGAGATCGGCGATGATTGCGTGATCGAGGCCCAGGTTTTCATCGGCCAGCGGGTGACGGTCGGAAAAGGTTCGCATCTCTATCCGCAGGTGACGGTCCGTGAGGGATGTGTGCTGGGTGAGCGGGTGATTCTCCATTCCGGCGTCCGAATCGGCGGGGACGGATACGGCTATAATCCGGTCTTTCTGCCGAACGGAACCATCCGTGTCGATAAGATTCCGCAGCTCGGTATCGTTGAGCTTGGGAATGATGTGGAGATTGGCTGCAACACGACGGTTGACCGCGCCCGGTTCGGCCGGACCCGGATCGGCCACTCCACAAAAATCGACAATTTGGTCCAGATCGGGCATAACGTCCAGGTCGGCGACTTCAGCGGCATTATCGCCCAGGCAGGCGTCGCGGGCAGTACCCGGATCGGGAGCGGCTGCCTGATTTGGGCGCAGGCGGGCATCTCGGGCCATCTGACCATCCATGACCGCGCGCAGGTCGGTCCCGCCAGCGGGCTTTCCAAAGATGTCCCGCCCGGCGAGTACTATCTCGGCCTTCCGGCCGTTCCCAAGAAGGAGTTCGCTTCGACCCTGCTGGTTCCGCGTCAGGTGGAACGCCTGCGGAAGCAGGTCGCGGAATTAAAGGCGCAGGTTGAGGCGCTGACGCAGGCGATCCAGTCATAAGACGTTAGGATACGTACATGACCTTAGGGATCTGCAAGTCCCTAAGGTCTTTATTTTCACAAGGATACGGAAAGGGACAGTATGCGGTACGGATGTGTGATCGCGGTGTTGGCGGGTATTGCGTTTTTCTCGAAAGCGGAACCGGAAAAGCCGATTACGGTTGAGCCGGAGAAGATGCGTCAGATCTTCGAGACGGTCAAGACCCCCTATAAGTACGGCATGATCCTGACGCCGGCTGAAGGCGAGATGCTCGACAACCCTTCGGTGTTCCGCCACGGGGACGCTTGGTACATGATCTTCATCCGCTTTGACGGTAAGGGCTACGAGACGCATCTCGCGAAGTCCGAGGACCTCGTCCGCTGGCAACGTCTCGGCTGTATCTTCCAGCGCGGTGAGAAAGGTGCCTGGGACGCATCGCAGGCCGACGGCTGGCCCGCGCTCGCCGACACGCGCTGGGACGGTCCAAACACGCTCAATACCTTTAACGGACGCTACTGGATGATGTATTTGGGCGGCGGGAAGGACGGCTACGAGACCGATCCGCTCTCCACCGGCGTCGCCTGGACGGACGATCCGTCTGTTGTGAAGCAGTGGACGCGCTATCCGAATAACCCCGTGCTGCAGTCGGCCGATCCCGATGCCCGCGCCTTCGAGCGCGCGACGATCTACAAACACTTCACCGTGGAGGATCCGACCCGGGCATGTGGCGGGCGGTTCGTCAACTTCTACAACGCCGCCGACAAGGTTTGCCACCGCGAAACGATCGGCATGGCGGTTTCGGACGATATGCTCCACTGGCGGCGGATCGGGGATGTCCCGGTGATTGACAACGGCAATCCGGCGAAGCATTGCATTTCGGGGGACCCGATGATCCGCCGCATCGGCGACGTGTGGGTGATGTTCTACTTCGGATACCAGTGGAAACCCGGTGGCGCGTTCGATACGTTCGCCTGTTCCTACGACTTGAAACATTGGACAAAATGGGACGGCGAACCGCTCATCAAGCCATCCACCGACTTCGACACCGTCCATGCCCACAAGCCGTGGGTGCTGAAGCACAACGGGGTCGTCTATCACTACTATTGCGCCGTCGCCGGCAAGGTACGCGGCATCGCTCTGGCGACCTCCACGCCTGTCGGGAAATGATTGAGGTCTTGCTCACGGGAGCGGGATAGAGGTGACGGAGCGCGGGGGGAGTGTCAGCTGGCGTTCGTTGGTTGCTCCGTCGGGCAGTTGCCAATTGAGGCGAAGTTCTGTCCCGGAGACGTTGACGAGGCAGGCGAGTCGGCGGCCGTCCCGTGCACGCCACACCGTTCCCATCGCCGCCGGCATCTTGAAGCGGCAGGCGGGCTCACGGTTCCACATGTTCTCGACCATCGGCGTGTCCGGCGGCGTGGACAGTTCGCCGAGCAGTTCGCCGAACACAAAGAAATCCTTATGGGCGAGCCGCTCGCGGCAAAGGCGGAGTGTGAAGGCAAGATGCTCTTTGTGGCTTGCGTTGAACGGCCAGGCGGCGTTCCATCCAAGCTGGCAGCCCCAGAGAAAATCGCGACCCTGCATCGCGCAGTAGGCGTCGAGCGAGTCCCTGGCGTCCTGCGGGCTGCTGAAGTACACGGTGTAGCCCGAATAGACGGCGGGGAGAAATGGCACATCGTACGGCGAGCGGACAAACCATGCGAGGAAGGCGTCGAAACTGTCGATATACGGTTCAGCGTCACACTCGGTGGTGAGGACCACGTTGCCGTTGCGCGCGGCGTGTGCGCGGATCGGCGCCATCAGTTCCCGGTAGGCATCGGTCCAATAGCGTCCGCCGCCGAGCGGGTGTCCGTGCGAGGCGTCGTGGCAGGCGGCGGGGAGGGCCGCAGCGACTTGATCGAGGTAGATGGCATTCACACCGATGCGATCCATAAGCTCGGAACAGATGTTGTACACGCGCGTACGCCAAAGCGGAGTGGTGGGGCACATCGGCGAAAGACGGCGTTTGGAAGCGTAGAGTTCAACGTAGTGCGTCTTGCCGTCCGGCTTTTTGCAGGCCGCCTGAAGCGCGTTGGTGAAACTGGGAATGTCGGAGTCCCATAGACGCGCGTTGATGTAGGGCATTACGAGTACACCTTTGTCTTTCATCCACGCCACCGCCTCGGCCATCCCGGAACGTTCGGGGAAATATTCGGGATACGTGTGGTCGAAGGGGATCTGATGCCAGCAGTACCAGTGGACGCCGAGCGGGATGTCACCGAGTGCGGCGAGCGCTTCCGCCGTGACGTTTGTGACCTGTTCGGGCGTATCACCGGCATTCATCCAGAAACCGACATCCACGATGCGGCTGTTGAAGTCGGTCCGCGTGACGAGCGGTCCTTTGGCGGTCCAGACCTGCTTCGTCGCCCACGAACGGTAACGCTTGGCGGCACGCCACCACCCGCCCGTGAAGGTTGCAGTCTCGACCGCGAAGTCGGGCGCGTTGGCGGCACCGACACGACCTGCGTCTGGACATCGATAGTCGATTGCCAGATCGAGGCACGTTGTGTCGAATGCCTTCTCCTGCGCCCCTCCGTCGAGTGTCGTGAACTGCACACCTGCGTCTCCCAACAGGAAGGAGATTGTCTGAACGGGTACACTGCCGCTCGGATAGCCCATCCGCTGGCCGTCGGCATAGTTCGGCATGAGACGCGCGCCCCAGTTGCCGATCGGAAGAAGGGCGGATGCCACGCCGGGGCGTACCACACGGTCAATCACGGGGAACTGGGTCTGTGCGAGTCCCCAGTGCGAACTCCGGTTCGTCACGGCGAGACGCCACTCCGCCGCGTCTCCGTCCGATGTGAGGGTAACGGTGGCGAACACATCGAACGTACCGCGCTCGCCATCCGGTGAAAGTCCGCGCCATGCGAAGCGAAGCGCACCTGGCAGGTGTTCCACGGTGCGGTCGGCGCAGGGGCTGTGGTTGTCGAGCGTGAGGGTGTTTGTGGCGCAGCCGTCGCGCCAGAGGGTGAGTCTCCAGAGGTTGGCGCGTCCCGGTTCGGCGTGTCCGAAGGCGACGGGTTCGTGAAGCCGGTTCTCGATGCCGAGACAGCCAAACCCGTTTTCAGCCGTATCGAAGGCGATGCGGATGCCGCGTCCTTCGAGCACGGTGGCGTCGGGCGGCACAACGAGAGGTTCGGTCGGTACCCACGGACGGCCGTTGCGTCGCACCGTCACGGTGGAGGTGGCGTCGAATTGGCGGTTGAATCCTGTGTGGTCGAGCGACGGCCCGAGATACATACGTAACGAGCGGGGGAGGGTGCGCGACTTCCACCCGTTCCGCGCCGCCACGATGTAGTACACGAACTCGTTCGAGGCGTCCCAGCCAGTGGCATGCTCCGCTGCCATGGCGATGGCGTTTGTGCCGTCCGAGTAGGCGACCCAGCTTCCGCCGAACCCCCGGCTCTGCTCGCCGGGCTTCTGGATCGGTTCTGGCGCATTCCCGTTGCTGGAGAGGTAGCGCGTGTAGCGCGGCCGCGCTTGGGGCCAGCTGGCATGGAGGGTGTGGACCTCGGACCAGTCGGTCTCGCTGTCCTGCCCGTACCACGTCTCGACACGGGTGACGGGCGATCCGGCCGTGTAGATGTAGCGGGAGGAGATGCGAACACCCTGCACGGCGGACGAAGTCTCGATAACCGCGCGAAGGGGCGTGTTGAGGGCGATGCGCACGGTGGCGGGGGCGTTGCGGAGTATGAACTGGTCGAGGCGGCCTTCGGCATTACGCCGCACGAGACGGTCAAGGAAGAAGATGTCGTCATCGCGCTGTCCGCTCAGCGGGAAGGTGACGTGTTCGGGCAAACCGCCCCTTTTCGCGGAGTGGTGCAGCGTGAACGATTCGTTCCGCACTGTCATCTCACCTTCGGCCTCCGTGTCGATGGCGAGGGTGGGAGCCGACTCGGTCGGGCGGGCGATCGATCCTCCCGCGCGTGTAATGAGCGTGAAACGGGTACGTCCCTCCGCGAGGAACACGAGCTCGGGTTGTTCGCCCGTTGTGTCGAGGACCCACGGAACTTCGGTGGCGGCACCATCCGGCCCGATGGCCACCAGCGCGTCCGTTTCCATGCGCGCTGCCCAGTCGTGCCCCACGGCACACGACACGACGCGCGGGGCGTTGGTAGCCACCTCAAAGGTCCACTCTTCAGCCGCCGCGCCGATCGCCACGAACGCAAGAACCGCAGAAATGATCTTCATGTTAGCCTCCGGTTTCAAATCGGTGGACATTATAGCATACCGTCCGGCATGGCGGAACATGAAATGAGTTGAGCGTTGAGGGTTGAGGTTAAAGAGGGGAATGGGGAACCCGTTCCCCCTTTTCATTTCCAGACGGCTTGACTTCTCTTCCCGCTCTTGAGAAAATAGAAGACAAATCGGGTTGTATAGGAGCTTACTGGTGAGCGAAACGAAATTGGATGTCCGGTACGTGGCGGAATTGGCCCGTCTGGAGTTGACGGAAGAGGAAACATCCCTGTTTGAGCGACAATTGGGGATGATTGTCCAGTATGTGGAGAAGATCGGCGAGTTGGATGTGGACGGAATTGAACCGACACTCCATGGGCAGAGCCGCGTGAACGCGTTCCGCGAGGATACGGTTGTTCCGTCGATGGACCACGAAGCGGCGTTACGGAACGCGCCCGATCGGCATGGCGAAGAATTTAAACTCCCCAAAATTGTGGAAGACGCATAATGATGGACAGTGCTTCGATGACAGTGGCAGGCGCGTTGGAAGGCCTGCGGAACAAACGATTTTCCTCGGTTGAGCTGACCCGTTCCGTTCTGGACGCGATCGCGGCGAAGGATGGTGAACTGAACGCCTATCTGACGGTCGATGCGGAAGGGGCGTTGCGTCAGGCCGAAGCGGCGGATGCCGCGCGCGCCAACGGCGCGGACGCCCCGTTGCTGGGTGTACCGATCGCGGTGAAGGATCTGATCAACGTTGCAGGCCAGCCCTGTACGTGTGCTTCGAAGATCCTCCAGGGGTATGTCTCTCCCTATGACGCCACGGTGATCGCGCGGTTACGCGCGGCGGGCGCGGTCTTTCTGGGACGGACCAACATGGACGAGTTTGCGATGGGCTCGTCCACGGAGAACTCCGCATTCAAGGTCACACGTAATCCCCATGACACCACCCGAGTGCCGGGCGGGTCGAGCGGCGGTTCCGCCGCCGCCGTCGCGGGCGGTGAGGCGGTTGCGGCGTTGGGTACCGATACCGGCGGGTCGATCCGCCAGCCCGCGTCATTCTGCGGTTGCGTCGGATTGAAGCCCTCCTACGGGCGGGTCTCCCGGTATGGGGTGACGGCATACGCTTCTTCTCTTGATCAAGTAGGGCCTATGACCCGGACGGTCGAGGATGCCGCGTTGTTGATGCAGGAACTGGCGGGTGTTGATCCGCATGACGGGACGACCCAGGAAATCCCCGTGCCTGATTACCGCAAGGCGATGCGGGGTGGGCTGAAGGGCCTGAAAATCGGTTTGCCGAAGGAGTACTACATCGAAGGGACCGATCCAGAGGTGATGCGGGCAGTGCGCGAATCGGTGGACCGTTGCGCGGCGGCGGGTGCGGAGATCGTCGAGGTGAGTCTGCCGCATACCGAATATGCGGTCGGGGTCTATTATATTCTGGCGACGGCGGAGGCCTCCGCGAATCTGGCGCGTTTTGACGGTGTCCGTTATGGTCACCGCACAGAGAAGCCGGAAGGGGTGTTTGAGCTCTACGCCAAAAGCCGGGCGGAAGGGTTCGGCCTTGAGGTGAAACGCAGGATCATTCTGGGGACCTATGTGTTGAGCAGCGGCTATTATGACGCCTACTATGGCCGGGCGCAGAAGGTCCGCACCTTGATCCGGGGTGATTTTGAGAAGGCGTTCGGCCAGTGCGATGTGTTGATGACGCCCGTTGCCCCGACCGCAGCCTATCGGATCGGCGAGGCCAGTGACGATCCGCTCAAGATGTATCTGGGCGATATCTTCACCGTGCCGGCGAACCTGGCGGGTCTGTGCGGCTTCTCTCTGCCGTGCGGGAAGACGGCGGGCGGATTGCCGATCGGGCTTCAGATCCTGGGTGCCCCCTTTAGCGAGCCAACGCTTTTCCGCGCGGCGGCCGGATTCGAAGATTTGCAGCGGTAACGTAACGTTACCTCGTTCGTGCGAGTGAAGGCCAAGAGACATGTGACGTTCAACGCTCAACGTTTTGGCATAGGCAACGGCGAAAGGTGTGATGGAACAGGATACGGGACACGGTTTTTCGTTTACGGCGCGTGAGAAGGCGCAATGGGCCTCGCTTTTTAAGCTGGCGGAGGATGTCGTGCGTCTTTCGCCCTGGTCTTGGTGCCGGGGCGACACCTGTTTCGGGATCCGGCCAAAGGGGGAGAGAGAGCCCTATTTCGCGGTCTTCTTCGGTGGCGTTCCTTCCGAGGCGCATATCGTGCGCTATGTGAAGGGATGGCGTGCGTTGTATGATTTCGTGTCCAATGTCCAGTCTCCCTCGAAAGCGTCACCGTCTTGGATGCTTGAGATTCCGATGCTGGAGTTTTCGCTTTTACCGGAGCCGATGATCTTCCCCTTCGAGCGGAAGTTCCACAGCGCTTTGGGGCTTTGGCCGGTGGATATGTCCGCCTGTATGCCGGTGTTCCGTTCAGTCCAGCCGGGGTTCCACCCGTGGTTTCCCCTCGGGAAGGAACTGGATACGCTGAAGACGCTGGTCTACCAGACATACGGGATGATGCTCCGGCTGGAGGATCCGGCCTCTCCCTTTCGGAATCAGACACCGGGAAAGGTTTGGGTTCTGAGCCAGGGACAGGACGGCAAATGGTCGGAATCGTTTGTTCCGACGCGTCCGTTCACGGATGACGGGGTTGAGGTGCGGCTGAAGGCGCAATCCCTGGAGAAGCTGAAGGCGATGCCGCTTATCCCGATGACAATGCAGATCAGCCTTCAGTTCCTGCCGATCTTTTCCCACTTTATCCCGGTGGCGCCCGATGGAGCGCCGATTCCGTTCAAGCGGTTTGCGGAGTGCCGGCCGCTGGTGAACTATCTGTTGATCGCGGCGAACGCCAAAAACGGCGAAGTGGCGTGTGCGGAGATGCTTCATGCCGACCAGGGCGTCGCGGCGATGTGGGGAAAGGTTCCGGAGTTGGTGTTCAGCCTCTTCGACCGCTTGGGCGGATGTCCGGGTACGATTGAGGTGATGGGGGACCGCCTGGGGAACCTGTTTCATTCGCTAGAGGTCTATCTGCCCTTCAAACTGGTGCTGCGGGAACGGTTGGAGCGGTTGGATGCCGTGATCCAGCACCTTCAGCGGCGTCTGATGGAACAGGCGGAGCGCGCGGGGAATCGGGGGAAAGATGAAACTAAGTGAAGTTGTTCAAGCTTGCGGGTTTGAGGTGGTTTGGATGCCGGAATCCGAAGTAGAGATCACCGGGGGGTACACCTCCGATCTCTTGAGCGATGTAATGGCGCACTGCCCGGAGGGCGTCATCCTGGTCTCGGTCCAGAACCACAAAAACACGGTCGCCGTCTCGACCTTGGTTTGCGCGCCGGCGGTTTTGATCGTCCACAACCGTCCGATCCCGGATGACATGTTGGAATCGGCGCGACAGGAGGGCGTGGCGCTGCTGCGCTCGGCGGAGGATCAGTACACCGTCTCCTGCCGGTTGGGAAAGCTGTTCCCGCCGGAAGGGTGAGTGCGGATTGAGAGGACCGGATGGAACTCTCCGAACAGTTGCGCGAGAAGCTGAAGAACCTTCCGGATAAGCCCGGCTGTTACCTCATGCGTGATCGGAAGGGAACGATCATCTACGTCGGGAAGGCGGTTTCGCTGAAACGCCGCGTGCAGAGTTACTTTCGGGATTCAACCCTGCGCAATGGTTCGCCCAAGGTCCGCAGCATGGTCCACTGCGTGGCCGATCTGGAGACGCTGACGGTGCGTAACGAAGCGGAGGCACTGCTGACCGAGAGCCGTCTGATCAAACAGTACAAGCCGCACTTCAACATTCTGATGCGCGATGACAAGCGCTATCCCGCCTTGCGCGCCGACCCGCGCGAACCGGTTCCGAAAATCACCACCTGCCGGATCATCCGGGATGACCAGGCCCTTTATTTCGGGCCATTCCCCTCCGATACTGTTGTGAAAACGGTTTTGGATTTCACCGAGAAACGGTTCGGTTTGCGCAAATGCCGGCCGATCATCCCGGATGCCGAGACCTATCGCCACTGCATCAACGATATCGTCCGTTTCTGTACGGCACCGTGCGTGAACCGCATCTCTCCGGAGGAGTACCGGGCACGGTTCGATGAGGCGTGTGCCTTCCTGCGGGGTGAGCGGATGGCGATTATCGACGAGGTGAAGGTTGATATGGAGAAGGCCGCCGCTGATCATGACTATGAGAAGGCCGCCGCCCTTCGCGACACCTGGTTCGCCTTGATGGAGATGGTCAAGCAACGCCACCGCATCTCCTCCACACCGGAGATCCACGCCGCCGAGGCGCGGGCGGGTCTGCATGAGCTGCAGGCGGCGATCGGGTTGACGGAACTCCCGACTTGGATCGAGTGTTTCGATATCTCCAACCTTTTCGGGACGAATTCCGTGGCCAGCATGGTTGTGGCGGTGGACGGGATACCCGATGGCCGTTTCTACCGGCGTTTCCGAATCAAGACGATCGAGGGCGCGGATGATCCGCGTTCCATGGCCGAGGTGGTCGGCCGCCGGTACAGCCGTCTGCTGGAGGAGGGGAAGCCTCTGCCGAAACTGCTTGTTGTGGATGGCGGCATCACGCAGTTGCGCGCCGCCCGGCGCGTGCTGTCGGATCTGGGGATCACGACGATGCCTTCGGTCGGGCTGGCGGAAAGGCACGAGGAGGTGGTTCTGGATGACGGCCGCCCGAATCTCGTTTTGCCGCGTGACAGTGCGGGGCTCTACGTCTTGACGCGGTTGCGGGATGAGGCGCATCGTTTCGCGATCACCTATCACCGCCGGTTGCGTAACCGGCTCATCCGCGAATCGGCGCTGGACGAGATCCCGGGGATCGGTCCGGCGCGGAAAATCCAACTGCTCAAGCGGTTCGGATCGGTCGCCCGGATCGCGCGCGCGACGCCGGAAGAGCTGATGGCGTTGCCGGGTATCGATGCGGTCCTTGCCGATGCCATCCTCCGTGCGGTCGCCCCGGGCGACGGTGTCCAGCGCGGTGCGGAATGACGCCGTATCAACTGCGCGCTTTCATTCCATGCCATTTTCTGCTACATTATTCCCTTTCAATGGAAGGATTGTTTTTATGGCAGAAGAGCAAGCGGGTCAGGCGGCAGTCGGAAGCAACGAGTACCGTGAGCAGCGCCTCGCGAATATGCGCGCATTGCAGGAGTTGGGTTTTGAGCCGTTCGGACGGGCGTTTGAGCGGACGCGTCTGAGTGAGATCCGGACCGGATTCGAGGAGGATAAGACGGTCCGGGCGGCGGGCCGGCTGATGACGATCCGGCGGATGGGCAAAGCCTCGTTCGCGACGGTGAATGACGGTTCGGGCGTTTTCCAGCTGTTCTTCAAGAAGGATTTGTTGACCGAGGCAGAGTTCAAAGGGGTCAAGCTGTTGGACCTCGGTGATTTTCTGGGCGTCGAAGGGCGGCTCTTCACGACGAAGACCGGCGAGAAGACGATCGAGGTACATCGCTGGACCTTGCTCAGCAAAGCGATCATGCAGCCTCCCGAGAAGTATCACGGGCTTCAGGATGTCGAGGAGCGGTACCGCAGGCGTTATCTGGACCTGATGGTGAACGACGAGACGCGCGACCGTTTTTATAAGCGCAGCCGGATTCTGGCGGAGATCCGCAACTTCCTTCAGGGACGCGGGTTTATCGAGGTCGAGACCCCGATCATGCAGGGGCAGGCGGGTGGCGCGGCGGCGAAACCCTTCTTTACTCACCACAACGCTCTGAACACGGAGATGGTGTTGCGTATTGCGCCGGAACTCTATCTGAAGCGGTTGATTGTCGGCGGATTTGACAAGATTTTCGAGTTGGGCAAGGATTTCCGGAATGAGGGTATCGACCGGACGCACAATCCCGAGTTTACGGTTTTGGAGATTTATGAGGCGTACGGTGACCGGCTTTCGATGAAGGCGATCATCGAGGGCCTGTTGCCGCATCTGTGCGATACCGTCTTGGGGACGCGCCAGATCGAGTACGGCGAGAACAAGGAGATCATCGATTTCACTCCGCCGTACCGTGAGGTGGCGTATGCCGATCTGGTCAAGGAGCGGATGGGGGCGGATTGGTTCGAGCTGCCCTTCGAGACGGCGAAGGATAAGGCGGTCGCGGCGGGTGTCGAGATGACGCCTGAATTGACCGATATGCTGATGCTGACGCATGAGGTTTATGACAAGCTGATCGAGAAGACACTGCGCCAGCCGACCTTCGTGACGCGTCTGCCGCATCCGTTCGTTCCGCTCGCCAAGGCGTGTCAGGACGATCCCGCGCTGGTGGACGTGTTCGAGTTCGTGGTGGCGGGCAAAGAGCTTTGCCCCGGCTATACCGAACAGAACAATCCGATGGCGCAGCGTGCGGCCTTGGAGGATCAGGCGGGCGAGGATACCGAGAAGATTGATGAGGACTTCATTCTGGCGCTGGAACACGGCATGCCCCCGACGGGCGGACTCGGATTGGGGATCGACCGGTTGGTGATGCTGTTGACGGGAACCGAGGTGATCCGCGATGTGATCCTCTTCCCGCAGATGAAGCAACAGGGAAAATAGAGGAGACGATATGGCCTACGAGAAGATTCAACTCCCGGCGTTTGGCGAAAAGATTACGATGGGTCCGGATGGGAAGCTGCGGGTTCCGGATCGGCCGATCATCCCGTTCATCGAAGGTGATGGAACGGGGCCGGATATCACCCGCGCGGCGATGACCGCCTGGAACGCCGCCGTCAAGGCCGCATACGGGGAGAGCCGGAAGATTGCGTGGATGGAGGTTTATGCGGGCGAGAAGGCTAACGCCGTCTATGCGCCGAACACCTGGCTGCCGGAAGAGACGCTGGACGCTTGCCGGGAGTGTCTGGTCTCCATCAAGGGGCCGTTGACCACGCCGGTCGGCGGCGGCATCCGCAGCCTGAATGTCGCCATCCGGCAGGAATGCGATTTGTACGTTTGCCTGCGGCCTGTCCGCTGGTTCACCGGCGTTCCGTCGCCGGTGAAGCATCCCGAGCTTGTCGATATGGTGATCTTCCGCGAGAACACGGAGGACATCTACGCCGGCATCGAGTTCACGGCAGGGAGCGAGGAGGCCCAGGCCGTGCTCGGGTTCCTCCGAGAGAATTTCCCGGAGCGGTACCGGAAGGTCCGCTTTCCTGAAAACTGCGGTGTCGGCGTGAAGCCCGTGTCCAGGGAAGGCACGTCGCGGCTGGTGCGCGCCGCCATCGAATACGCCATCGCGAACGACCGGCCGTCGGTGACGCTTGTCCACAAGGGGAACATCATGAAGTTCACGGAAGGGGCCTTCCGCGACTGGGGCTATGCCGTGGCCCGCGACGAGTTCGGGGCGCAGCCGATTGACGGCGGCCCCTGGCATGTCATGAAGAACCCGCGAAACGGCAAGGAGATCATTGTCAAGGATGTCATCGCCGACGCCTTCCTCCAGCAGATCCTCACCCGCCCGGCGGAATACAGCGTGATCGCCACGCTCAACCTGAATGGCGACTACATCTCGGACGCCCTGGCGGCCTGCGTCGGCGGCATTGGCATCGCCCCCGGCGGAAACATCAACTACACGACNNATCTACGCCGGCATCGAGTGGATGAATGGAACCGCTGAGGCGAAGAAAGTGGTGGATTTCTTGCGCAATGAGATGGGCGTGACCAAGATCCGTTTTCCCGAGACGAGCTCGATCGGTATCAAGCCGGTCTCGTTGGAGGGGACGGAACGGCTGGTCCGTTCCGCGATTGAGTATGCGGTCGCCAACGACCGTAAGAGCGTCACTCTCGTCCACAAGGGGAATATCCAAAAGTTCACCGAGGGCGCATTCCGCGATTGGGGCTATGCCTTGGCGCGGCGCGAGTTTGGCGCGCAGGTGATCGGTGACGGCCCCTGGTGTTCCTTCAAGAATCCCAACACCGGACGGGAGATCGTCATCAAAGACTGCATCTGCGATGCCTTTCTCCAGCAGATTCTGACCCGTCCCGCCGAGTATGATGTCATTGCCACCCTCAACCTCAACGGCGATTACGTCTCTGACGCGCTGGCGGCGTGTGTCGGTGGGATCGGGATCGCGCCCGGTGCCAACATCAACTACACCACGGGGGTGGCGGTTTTCGAGGCCACGCACGGGACCGCGCCGAAGTACGCGGGGCTGGACAAGGTCAACCCCGGTTCCCTCATCCTCTCCGGCGAGATGATGTTGCGGTATATGGGATGGATCGAGGCGGCCGACAAGATCATCGCGGCGATGGATCGGGTGATCGCCGCCAAGACGGTGACTTATGATTTCGCCCGCCTGATGGAGGGCGCGACTGAAATCTCCTGTAGTGCGTTCGGCCAGGCCTTGGCCGATGCGATGCGCGATTGACGGAGCCCAAACGCCATGTTGCTGGAAATCGACAATCTTCACATCCAATTCGAATCCGAAGGACGGACGACCCGTGCGGTCGAGGGCGTCTCGCTTACGCTCGACCGCGGCGAGGTGCTGGGGCTGGTGGGGGAGTCCGGTTGCGGGAAATCCGCCACCGCTATGAGTATCCCGCGCCTCCTGCCCTCACCTCCCGCCCGGATCACCCAGGGGCGGATCCTTTTCGACGGAATGGATCTGCTGACGCTCCCCATCAAACAGCTGCGGGAGTTGCGGGGTGCCAAAATCGGGGTGATCTTTCAGGATCCGATGACCTCCCTTTCGCCGCTTCACCGGGTGGGCGACCAGCTGGTTGAGGTGGTCCGTCTCCACCGTGACGTGTCGGCTCCGGCCGCCTACGATTTGGCACTGGATTGGCTGGAACGGGTTGGGATTCCCGATCCCGCGGTTCGGGCGCGCGCCTATCCGCATGAACTTTCGGGTGGCATGCAGCAGCGCGTCATGATCGCGATGGGAATGATCCTTGAGCCGGATTTGATGATCGCCGACGAGCCGACCACGGCGTTGGACGTGACCATCCAGGCGCAGATTCTGGGGTTGATGCGCAAATTGCACCGGAAGAATTCGGGGTTACTTCTGATTACCCACGACATGGGCGTCGTCTACCAGATGGCCACGCGTATCGCCGTGATGTATGCGGGGCAGATCGTCGAACAGGCCGATGCCGAGACCTTCTTCAAGACGCCGAAGCATCCCTATTCGCGGGCCCTGCTGGCGGCGTTGCCTTCGGCGGAAACCCGTGGGGAGCGGCTCAAGGCGATTCCCGGACAGGTCCCGGCGGCGGGGGCCTTCCCGCCGGGATGCCGGTTCCACGACCGTTGCTCCGAGACCCATCCCGAGTGTGCTGCCCAGCCGCCGGAACTGCGCGCCATCGACGGCGGCCGACTGGTCCGATGTCCGTATGCCTGAGACGCTTGGCCGTGTCGGCACGGCTCCTCGCCCGCGCAATTCGGAAAACGCGGCGGGGGCTTGACCTTTGGCGGGGAAATGCGCTATATTATTGGACTTTCATTGGAGGTATCTCGTGAACGTTGAACTGATCGAAAAGGCGAAAGTCCGGATTCCGAGTGTTCCGATCTTGGTGAACGCGGTTTCCAAGCGTGTGCGGCAGCTGAATATGGGTGAGCGTCCGCTGGTTCTCCCGCAGTCCCTGGACGAGGACAAGGCCGATATCGCCTTGCGCGAAATCGCCGAAGGCAAGATGATTGTCGAGATGGACTTCACCGCGATCGCTCAGTCCGAGCAGGCTCATGCCCGTTGGTCCCAATCGATGTAAGTGCGGTCGGTGAGGTGCCGGTCGATGGGCGCGCAGAAGGACAAGAAGCGGGACGGCGGCAACCTGACGGTGAATCGGAGGGTTCTGCACGACTATTTTGTCGAGGCGCGTTTCGAGGCGGGCATCGAGCTGGTCGGGACGGAGGTGAAGGTCGTCCGGAATGGCGAGGCGGGTTTGGCGGGAGCCTACGCCGAGGTCAAGGACGGGCAGCTCTTCATCAATCAGCTTCGGATTCCGCCTTACGCTTTCGGTAACCGGTTTAACCACGATTCGTTGCGGACGCGCCGGCTGCTGATGCACAAGAAGGAAATTCTGAAGCTGAAGGCCTATTCGGAGCAGAAGGGGATGACCCTGATCCCGTTGCGGCTCTACCTCTCGCCAAGGGGGCGGGTGAAGGTTGAGGTCGGTGTTTGCCGGGGAAAGGCGCAGGTGGACAAACGGGAGACGATCCGGCGCCGGGAGGCTGACCTTCAGGCCCGCCGTGCGATGAGCCGGTATGGTGATTAGTAGTCCCCTCCCCGCCCGTGTGAGCGAGGGAAGACTCGAGGGTGACGTGAGGCGGGAGACGGTTGAGGGTTGAGCGGCTTTGCGTTTGACTAGTTTCGGACAACAAGGTTTGATTCAGAAAGGAAGATGAGCAATGTGGAATATCGGTCCTACTCAGTTGTTGATCGTGTTGATCATCGTTTTGGTTTTATTCGGCGGTAAGAAACTGCCAGATTTGGCGCGTTCACTCGGCCGTAGCCTTGGCGAGTTCAAGAAGGGCAGGGAAGAGGGCGAGAAGATCGCGAATGAAGAGGTGAAGAGCATCGTGGACGAGGTGCGGGCCGCCGAGGTCCCGAAAGTCGATGCCGCGCCGCAGCAGACGGCCGCCGAGAAGGCGGCGGATGCTGAGAAGGCCGAAGCGCCCAAGGCGTAACCGCGACCGCATTTCGGTTGATCGCCCGAAACACCGCGACGTTTTGCGTCAGTGAGGTGTTCGGGCGTTTTTGTTTCACGGGATCGGTTTGGAGAGGAAGCGATAGGGGATGTCCGTTCTTTTAATCACGCCGCCGATGGTTCAGATCAATACGCCGTATGCCGCAATGCCGGTTTTGTGCGGTTTTCTGAAACAGCGCGGGGTTGAGGCCCATCAGGTCGATCTTTCGCTGGAGACGGCGCTGGCGCTCTTCTCGCCCGAAGGGATTGACCAGGCGGTCGCGGCGGCGCGGAAACAACGGCCGAGGACGGCGGTGGCGGATTTTCTTCTGAAACGGGCCAACGCCTACCGCCAGTGGGTTGGTCCGGTGGTCCGTTTCCTCCAAGGCCGCGCCCCGGAATTCGCGTGGCTGCTTTCCCGCCGGGGAACCCTGCCGGAAGGGCCCCATTTCGCGGCGTTGGATGAGGATGATGAGTCGGGCGGGCTGGAGACGGAGTTTGGCCTTTTCGGCGTGACCGACAAGGCGAAGGTGATGGCCTCGCTCTTCATCGACGATCTGGCGCAGCTCTTCAGTGAATTGGTGGATCGTGACTTCTCTTTGGCTCGCTATGCGGAACACTTGGCGTTGGCCGCGCCTTCCTTCGATCCGATTCTCGAACGGCTGACGGCGTCCGATCCGACGCTGCTGGATCTACTGATCGACCGGCTGACGCGCGAGGCGTTGGAGCGTTTTCGGCCGTCGATGGTCGGCATCACGTTGCCTTTCCCCGGAACCGTTTACGGCGCGTTCCGTATTGCGTCGGCAGTCCGACGCTTCGCTCCGGACACTCAAATCGTCTTCGGCGGCGGGTATGTGAACTCCGAATTGCTGGATCTCTCCGATGATCGCGTCTTCGCGTATGTGGACGCGATCTGTTACGGCGAAGGCTTCGCGCCGTGGCTGGGACTGTTGGGTCTGGGACCGATGGTCCGGATACGGACGCGGGATGGCATGTGCGCGGAGGCTGAGTCGGCAGACGCGACGAAGGCACGGTATGAGGTGCCGGTCTCCGATTACTCCGATCTACGGATGGACCGTTACCTCGCGATGGCGGAGACGGCGAATCCGATGCACCGGCTCTGGTCCGATGGCCACTGGCTCAAGGTCCAGCTCGCCAACGGCTGTTATTGGCATCGTTGCGCCTTCTGTGATCTGGCGCTGGATTATATCGCCCGCTATGCTCCCGCCGATGCGAAACAGGCTGTTGACGCGATGCTGGCCATGCACGACGCGACCGGGATCTCCGCATTCCATTTCACCGACGAAGCGTTGCCGCCTGCCCTGCTGCGTGCGGTTTCGACGGAGTTGCTGGATCGCGGCGAACGGCTGGTCTGGTGGGGGAATATCCGGCTGGACAGGAGTTTCACCGCGGAGTTATGCCAACTGATGTCCGAAGCGGGTTGTGTCGGGGTTTCGGCGGGATTGGAGTGCGCGAACGACCGTCTGCTCAAATTGATGAACAAGGGGATCACCTGCGCCTCAGCGCGTGAGGCTTGCGCCCATCTGGCGGATGCCGGACTGATGGTCCATGTCTACCTGATGTACGGTTTTCCGACCGAAACCGAGAAGGAGACTTACGCGGCGTTGCGCGTGGTGCGGGATCTCTTCCGGGACGGTCTGATCCATTCCGCCTACTGGCACCGGTTCGCTTTGACGGTCCACAGTCCCATCGCGAAGAATCCGGAGGCGTTCGGCATCCGTCCGCACCTCCCGGATCCTGTCCAGCCGCGCTTCGCCCTGAACGAGATCGGGTATGACGAGCCGGGGGCACCCGACCATGCGCGGCTCGGTAAGGGGCTCGCCCTGGCGGTTTATAACTACATGCAGGGGAGAGGGTTGGACCTGCCTGTCAGCCGCTGGTTCGAGGACGTTCGGTAAAACGTTGCGTCTGATTTTCAACGCAAACGCCATTACGAAACGTAAAGTCCGTCAAGGAGAACGGTTGATAACGGTCTTTAGTATCTCACGGGTATCAAGCCTGAGCATTGAACACTGACCGCTGAACACTGCGGAGGAAGCCCTTTCAACGCTCAACCGGTGAAGGTCCGGTGGTAGGTTCTCAACTTTTTTCGTGCTATTTCATGTTTGGCGCGGGCGGGGGCTATCGCGTGACACGCCACCTGGTGGCCATGAGACAGGGCTTTTCGCCTGGCTTGCGTTGCTGGTAGTAGACGGTCAGAATGTCGCCGTCCGGCAGGAGGGTCGAGGCGGGATAGCCGAGATCTCCACAATGCGAGGGCGCCAAGACGATCTCACTCGAGACATCCCATGTTTGCCCACCGTCATCCGAGATGCAGGCGAACTCGCCGAAGCCGGGTTTGGCCCACCGGCGCCCATAGACGCTGACTAGTTTCCCGTCCGGCAATACCAGCAGATGTGGCGGAAGTCCCAAAAGCGGGATTTGCGTCATCGTCGTCCAGCTCTTTCCCCCGTCACGGGAGAGGGTCTGGCGCAGATGACCGTCCGGGCCGTGATACCGAACATGGACGACCAGCGTACCGTCAGCCAGTTCCGCGATATGCGGCTCGTGAAAACGGCTGGGAACGGCGTTCTCTCCCTCTGCGGCAGGGATTTTATCACACAGAAGGTTCCAGGTGTGTCCGCCATCGCTTGACCGCTCGGCGGAGATGTAGGTCTTTCCCGCCTCACCTGCACCGTCATGGGCGGTAGCGGTCCAGCGGCCGATCTGGAAGAGGTCACCGTTTTTCAAGAGAACCGGTCCGTGCGGGGTCTGTCCCTTCAGGGGGATTACGTCGGGCGCGCTCCATGTCACACCGTTGTCCTTGGACCGAACACAGAAGTTACCAAGGCCGCGTGTGCGGGTCTCCGCCGGAATCTTTTCGTCATGCCGCCGCCACCAGTAACGCGCGCTTCCGGCGGGCCACTCCTTGCTGTAGAGCCCGTCCCGATAGGCGACGGAGGTGAAATAGACCACCAGAATCTCGCCGTCAGGAAGTTGGACGATACCTGCGTCACGGTCATCGATCGGCCCGTTGGCGATGGTCCGCGGGGCGGACCAGGTTTCGCCGTTGTCCGAGGAACGGATCATCTGAACCTTGCCCCATGGGCAGACATGCTCATCCCGGTCACCGGAGAAGACCGCCATGAGATCGCCGTTCTTGAGGCGGCAGACGGTCGGCCAGCCAATGTACCTGCCATCCTCCACACAGATCGGCCGTGTCCACTTGATCTCCGCGCGGGCTTGCCGTTTGGCCGCTCCATAGGTGGCACCTTCAGGCGTGACCGCCACACGGTCCGGCTGTTGTTCCTGCGCGAAGATCGGCAGGCTGACCAATCCCAGCGCGAAGAGGGCAAGTGAATAGACGTTTCGTTTCATGATGTTCATCCTCCTAACCGGGCATACGGAAAAAGAATCGGTCGCGATTGGGCAATGCCGACCGCGACCGATTCCGTTTCATCCGCTACGAGAGCATCACCTGACCGCCCGTGACGGGGATGGCCTGGCCGGTCTCATAGACCTGCTCTACCAGATAATAGAGCGCGCGCATGACATCGGGTGTGGTACAACCGCGGTGCATCGGGACTTTCGACTCATAGAAAGCCTTGACATCCGCGAAGGTCTTGGCGCCGGGCACCTTGCCGCTGTCAAGATACTGGCGGAAGAGCCCCTTCTCCGGGTCGGACCACAGCGGCCCGTCATAGAAGTTGCCGGGGCAGATCGAGTTGACTTTGATGCCGTCTGTCACCAGTTCCAGCGCGAAACTCTGGGTGAGACCGATGCCTCCGAACTTGGAACCCGCGTATGCGCCGTTCTTGTTCGAGCCAACCAGACCGGATTTGCTGTTGATCTGGACAATGTCAAACCAGCGGTCGGGGCACGCCTGGTGCTGGAGCGCCAGAATCGGAGCGACCGCCTGCACGGCAAGGAAGTATCCCTTGTAATTCACGTTCGTGACGAAATCGAGATCCTTCACCGAGAGGGTCTTCACACTTCCGGCGCGTAGCACGCCCGCGTTTGAGACGAAGATGTCCAACCCGCCGAAAGTGGCCGTCACGGTTTCAAGCGCGCTCTTCAGGGACTCCGCGTCCGCCACGTTCACCGCCACGCCGACGGCAACCTCGCTGCCGCATGCCGCGTTGATCCGCTCGGCGGCGGCCTGGACACCGCTCACGTTGATGTCAGCCAGGGCGACCCATGCGCCTTGCTTCGCCAGATCGGTCGCGATCTCAAGGCCGAAGCCCTGTGCCGCGCCGGTCACCATGGCGATCTTTCCGGCAACACGTCCCGTACCGTCGGAGTAGACGGCCCGATAGGTTCCCAACGTGTCGATAGTCACGCACCGGGTGTCCGCCGGAAGGCTCTCGCGGAGAGTGGCGACAACATCCGTACACGTTTCCGGAAGGGTGATGACAGGCGCGGGGGCGTCGGTTTTCACCAGCCGCGGCAACCCTTTGTCCGTAGCCCAAAGCCCGCGGAGAGCGGGTAACACTTGCGCTGAAGTCATGGTCCACTCCTTTTCCTACTTGACTTGGATCGGCTTGCCCTTTGCGGCGGAAGCGTAGATCGCGTCGATGATCTTCATCAGCTTGACCGACTGGTCCGGGGTATTCAGCGGTTTCTCCTTCCCCATCAGGGTAAGGACAAAGTTCTTCGCGGAACGGATGCGGCCCATCGTCTCGTCGGCGGGAGTGACGATCTCGCGGTTCACCGGATTGCCGTTTTCCTGCGAATAGAGCTCGCAGGAGTCGATGCTGGTTTCATCCAGACCGTCGCGGCCGAAGAGGCGCTTGATGCAGCCACCGGCTTTCTGGCCCTGGAAGGTCACGCTGACCTCCTCGCGCTTGTTCATTTCGGCCCAGGAGTTGCGGAGGAAGAGGACCTGGCCACTCTTGAAGCGCACGAAACCGTGGGCGGCCGCCTCGACATCCGTCGTGCCGTTCGCCTTGTCCGGGATACCCCACGGGCCCTTGAACTGCTTGTCGGAGATGAAGTCGTCAAAGGTCTGCGCCAGAACCCATTCGGGTTCGGGATAATCCATAAAGTAGAGCGCGAGGTCGATCATGTGCAGCAGGTCGATCACCGGACCGCCGCCCGAGAGCGCCTTGGTCGTGAACCAGCCGCCGAAACCCGGAATGCCCGTGCGGCGGATCCACATCGCCTGCGCGGAATTGATCCGGCCGACCTCGCCCTTGTCGATCGCCGCCTTGAGGGCATAGGCTTCCGGACGCGCGCGGTTGTTGAAATTGAACATCAGGGTCTTGCCGGCTGTCTCGGCCGCCTTTGCCATCTGGGTGATCTCCGCCGCATTGAGTGCGGGCGGTTTTTCGCAGAAGACATGCTTGCCCGCCTTCAGCGCCTGAAGGACGAGAGGCTTGTGGAATTTGTTGGGGGTGATGACGGAAACCGCGTCCAGTTTCTCCGCCTTCAGCATCGCCGCGACGTCATCATAGACGGTCGGGATCCCGAATTTGTCTGCCATATTCTGGGCCGCCGCCTTGTTGACATCAGCGATGGCGACCACGTCCGCTCCCGCCGACTGGAAGCCGGGAATGTGGTAGTTCGCCATACCGCCCGCACCGATGATACCGATCTTAATGCTCATGTGAAAATCCTTTGCTTAGGTTAAAACGTCTTTCATTTTACGCCTTCATGAACGGAAAGGCAATTTTCAAAATTTNNCGAACCAAGGCATGAGATGCTTAGGTGTCCTGTTTTCCGGGCTGGAACTTTGTCATGAAAGATGCGAAACTATGTTCACTGACCTTCTTGGTCCTGTGGGGTTTTCGCAATCGAGAGGTGAAGGGATGGGAACTTTTAAGATATTGATCTGTGGGATCGCCGTTTTTGGGGCGGTTGTCGCACGGGCGGATGTCTCGACGGCGGGACGTGAAAAACGGGTTGACGTTTATCCGCAGTGTTTCGATGTGGGTGGATGGTCGCTTGACGCGCAATTCATGGATACCATCGGGTCTCCGTATCTCATCGCTCATGGGTGCGGGCAACGTGTGCTGGATGCTGTGGCGCGGGTGAAGATCCCCCAAACGGGCGAGTGGCGTGTCTGGGTGCGCTCTCGGAAATGGGTCGATGGCGCGGGTTCGTTTATGCTCTCGGTTGCGGGCCAGACCCTTCCGCGCGCGTTCGGTACGGCGCAGGAGGCCTGGGCGTGGGAAGACGGCGGCCTGGTGAAGCTTGAGAAAGGGACGGCGGTCATCCGTCTGTTGGATCAGGACGGATTCGACGGGCGTTGCGCGGGAGTGGTTCTGACGAATGACGGTTCTGTTCCGACGGGGGCGCTTTCTCCCGCTTCGCAACCGGTCGACGAGACGGTGAAAGCCGATTTCGTGGTGGTGGGCGGTGGGATGCCGGGTACCTGCGCGGCGGTGGCGGCGGCCAGGCGCGGCCTGAAGGTGGCACTCATTCAGGACCGGCCCATGCTGGGCGGGAACGGGTCGCGGGAGATCCGTGTGTGGAGTGGCGGCGAGGCCCGGTATCCCCTTGTTCGCGAGTTGCGGGGCTGGTTCATGAACCGCGACGCCAACCATGCGCTCTCGGACGCACACCGGATGCGGATTGTGGCGGATGAGAAAAACATCGATCTTCACGTTCTAACGCGTGCATTCGGAGTCGAGAAGAAGCCTGACGGATCGATTGCCGCAGTCAAGGCACTCGACCTCACCTTCAACCGGGTGATCCGTTTCGAGGCGCCGCTCTTCTGTGATGCGACGGGCGACGGGTGGGTCGGTTATTGGGCGGGGGCCGACTGGCGGATGGGACGCGAGGCGAAGGCGGAATACAACGAGAAGACCGCGCCTGAAAAAGCGGACGGTGACACCCTTGGCGCCTCGCTTATGTGGACGAGTACCCGGGCGAACCGGGACGTGCCGTTTTCCGCGCCCTGGGCCGAGAAGTGGGCCTGCGGGGTGGAGGCGGTGAACGGTGAGTGGAACTGGGAATACGGGATTCACCGCGACATGATCGCGGAGGGTGAACAGATCCGAGATCGTCTGCTGCTGGCGGTTTACGGTGCCTTCTCGCTGGCGAAGCGCAAACCCGAAAACAGCCGGCGCGTGCTTGATTTCCTGCCGTTTCTTCTCGGAAAACGGGAGTCGCGCCGTTTGCTGGGCGACTGGGTGCTCAACGAGAATGATTTCGCGGACCGCCGGACCTTTGAGGACGCGATCGCATCGACCTCCTGGAGCATTGACCTGCACTATGATGACGCGAAGAAGGGGATTGACTTTCTCACGACCTGCCGGGGACCGAACTACGGCCGGAACTGGATTCCCTACCGTTGCATCTATTCGCGAAACGTTTCGAATCTCTTCATGGTCGGCCGTTGTTTCAGCTGCACGCATGTGGGGCTCGGCTCGCCGCGCGTGATCAACACGCTCGCGCAACTCGGTGTCGCGGCGGGCGAGGCAGCGGCGATGTGCCGCGAACGCGGTTGCCTGCCGCGCGGTATCTGGAAGGAGGGCCATGTCCGCGATTTACAGTTGCGCCTCGGCGGTGATTTTCCTGGCCATCCCGATCCCGCACATGCGTCATGGCGGATTGTGGATGACGAGATGCCGGGGGTGACCTTCAAGGGGAAGTGGGCGAAGGTACATCGGTCAAACGGAGAGCAGTATGGCGACTTCGCGCACGTCCCCGCCGCCGGCGCGGGGGATGCCATCTACCCGCTGCCGGTGGAGCGGCCGGGCCGCTATACGCTCATGGGCCTTGTGCCGTATGAGTGGAACATCGCTGCGCGGAACCGGACGGCCTTCACGCTCGTCTCGGGCGATCAGACGGAAACCTTCACCGTGGATCAGACGATCCGGTGTGGCGAGTGGCGTGAACTGGGAACGTTTGAAATGGCCCCCGGCGCGACCCTGACCCTCCATCCGGAAAAGTCCATCGGCACAGTGTTCGCGGACGCCTTCGCCGTCGTTCCCTTCAAGGGCGAGTGAGTGCCTGTTATTGGGTGAAGAGGTCCCGCCATGCGGCAAACGCATTTTGGAGGGCGCGGCCCCGGTGGGAGATCCGGTTTTTCTCCGCCGGATCAAGTTCGGCGAAGGTGCGGTCATAACCGTCCGGAATGAAGAGGGGATCATATCCGAATCCGCCGCCCACATGGCATTCGCGGGCGATGGTGCCGGGGCAGATGCCCTGGACGGTCCACTCGCGGCCGTCGGGGGCGCAGAGGGCGATGACGCAACGGAACTGGGCGCGGCGGTCAGACACCTCCGCCAGCTCACGGAGCAGTTTGCGGTTATTGTCCGCCGTTGTGCATCCCGGCCCTGCGTAGCGGGCAGAGTAGATACCGGGCGCACCGTTGAGGGCTGCGACCTCAAGACCCGAGTCGTCGGAGAGGGTCCAGAGCCCCGATGCGGCGCATAGGGTCCGCGCTTTAATGAGGGCGTTTCCCTCGAAGGTGTCGGCATTCTCATCAACCTCCTCGGGAAGGCCGGGGCATGCGTCGGCGGGAATGAGCGTCAGGAAATCGAGCGGGGCGAAGATCTGGCGGATCTCTTCGACTTTATGCGCGTTTCGCGTTGCAAGCAGAATATCCATGTCGGTCCTTTCGTTTTACACTTCCACCGCTTCGTAGGTGAAGGTGACGCTGACAGCTGTAACGAGATTGTCCAAGGTGACGGCAAGGCGGGTGACCGAAGGCCTGGAGGGGTTCTCGATCGTGTTCCGTTCCAGTTTCCAGGTGCCGCCCGTTACGGTGACGGTCACCTTGACCTTTCGTTTTCCCTCCTCAAGCCAGAAGGTGTCGGGCGTGTCGCCGGGAACGATGGTGCGGTAGGTGATGAGGGGGACGCTGAAGGATGTCGGCTCTTTGAAAGCGGCGGTGTCGGTAACGGTGACACGCCGGGAGGTCCGGTCATAGCGGAAGGCGCGCTCAAGCTGGGTGAGGGCCGGAACCGGATAGGCACGGGCATAATCGATGACGCAAGTGTCGGAGGCATCGGTGAAATCGGTCCTGATGACGCGAGCTTCGTATCGCCGGCCGGCGGGCTGGAGTTTTCCGCCGATCACCGGAACCGGATGGCCGTAGGAATTCAGCACTTGGCTGGTGTACCGTTCGCTGCTGAAGGTACGGCGTGTGTAGACCTCGCCACCCGGATCGCCCGCCATCTCCAGGCCATCCAGCATGAGGGTATAGGAGCCGACATCGTTGTGGTTGTGGAGTTCGGCGTTGTGGCCGCCTTTTAACGCGAGGGAGAAGGGGACAGGGGCGCTCGACGGTTGACGGCAGATCAGGACTTGCGCCCGGTCGAACCAGGTTCGGATCGGAAGGACAGTCGGTTCCTTTCCGGCTGGAGGGGACGGCTCCTGTCCGAAGGCCCGCAGGGAGATGGTGTGGATGGAACCGGAGAGGAGCGGGAGATGGGTCGCCTCGGCCGGCACGAGGTCGGGCCAGATCTGGAGCATCAACGCCCAACAGTTCCGGTCGGGCGCGCCGCCGCCATCGGCGAACCAGGGCGATTTCCCCATCTGCAACTGGTAGCCGCATGCGTAATCGGCCACTTTGCGGTTTTTCGCATCCGCGAAAAGATCCAGTTTCCCGCCGGTCGCGTTCCGGAGGGTCAGGCCCAGCAAAAGCGCATGGCCGTAACCGTAGTTCCAATACCCCATGCCTTCACTGCAATAGCCGTCATCGGTAAATCCCTTCATGAAGAATTGGTAGAAATAGTCGATCAGCGCCAGATAGACGGCACGCTCCTCACGCTTCTCGACAAGCGTCAGCGCCGTTCCCAGCACTCCCGCCTGGCAGACTGCATTCCAGTTGTTCTCGCCGCGTATCCACCAGTTTCCCCGCAAGGCACCGGTTTCGAGACAGGTCCGATAGGGGGAAAGGATACGCCGTTCAACTTCACGGCGGATATCCGATAGGACGTCTTCATGTAAAACATCTCTCAGCCAATCGGCCGTGATGGCGAGCAGCCACCCCCGGGCGGAGGAGCCGAGATCGATGGTCAATTGTGTTTTGTTGAAGTTGGAGAGCGAAGCGTCATGCGCGGGCATCACCCAACTCCGCTCGGCGCAAATGGCGCGGATCCTCGCCTCGATCGCCGGGATGAAACGGCCCTTGTTCTCAAGACACTCGGCCAGCACAAGATTCTCTAGTTGGTTTATCCGTCTGAAGTAGGGAGACTCATAGTTTCGCCGGTTCCCGTTCCGGGTGAATGCCAGATAGAGATCGTCCGGAAGGGGATCGACAGGGGCTTTAAGCAACGCTTCCGCGCCGCGGATGATCTTCGCGGCAGCCGGCTCCTTCGCCAACCGGTCCCATGCGGCGCGGTCGGTGATCCGCGCGCCCGGCGCGGCGGGCTTTTCGGGAAGCCACGACGCGATCTCCTTGATGCGAACGGGATCCAACGCATCGAAGACGCGGGGTTCCTGCCGGACAAAGGTTCTGCCTTCCTCTTCGGAGACCGCCCGTACCGTGAAGTCATCCAGATCGATATCGGCGACGGTGGTGGAGAAGGAGTGGATCCAAACCGTCAGAAAACGGGCCTCCTCCGGTGCCTTCCAGCAGGAGGCGCAGGCGGTCCATTCGTTTTTCCGCGAGACCGGCACGACATCCAGCATCTCGGCGATCCGCTTCCGGTCCACATCAACCCCCTGTTCATCTTGATACTTCGCATAGATGGCGATGCCGGGGTCGGGCACCATCCGGCTCCGGGCATAGTAGTCGATCCGGTACCAGGTCCCGGGGATGACGGTGAATCGTGCGGAACGGCAGCTGCTGCCGAGCGCGGGTGAGTTGTCCCGTACCCGCAAGCCCCATTTACCGGAACGGGCGGCCTCCGGAATGCAGACACTCATGCCGCCGTCATTCGCGGTCCATCCCTCCAGTTTCGCTTCGAAACCGCCGTTGACCAGAAGATTGTCCGCCGCGAACCCCAGCCGCGTCATCGTCACAAGTGAAATCACGATCCATTCTGCTGTCCGTTTCATGGTCACTCCGTTAGGGTTTGGCAAAGGTGCCGCTAGAGGGCGGAATCTGCCTTGAGTGGGGCGATGTCGATCAGATGAAGGTCTAGGGTTTCGTCGCCGTTGAAGATGCTTCTGACCAATTCGAAAACGATGTCTGCCTCAGCCGTTTCGCGCAAGGTCTCACACAGTCCGCCGTGTTTGAACCAGACGGCGCGGGGGAGGGGTTTGCCCGCTTTTGCGAAAATGACGGCGAGATGGGTGCCGCTGTTGCCGACCGGCTTGACCTGTTTGATGGTGACCCGCCGCATGCCCCAGCGGATTTTAGGGTTAGCTTCTCCGAACGGAGCGAGCCGTTGCTGCGCGTCATAGAGCTGGGAGGTGATATCATCGGGAGATGCCAGCCAACAGTCCACGGTAAGGCGGGGCAATCCTTCGGGAAGGCACGCGCGCTGTTGTTTGCAAATCGCGGTAAAACCCGCCTTAAAGGCCTCATAAGCGCCCGGTTTCAGGGTGAAGCCGCCGGCGAGCGCATGGCCGCCGAAGGCGGAAAAGTGATCCTGAAGGGTATGGAGCGCGTCCACGACATGGTAACCCGCGCTTGCGCGGATCGAGCCTCGTCCGGTGGCTGTCGCCGGGTCGGCGCCGTCGAAGGTGACGACCGCCGCCGGACAGCGGAAGTGTTCCATAAGGCGGGATGCGACGATGCCGACCACGCCGGGATGCCATCCTGATTCGCCCGTGAAATCGATCGGTTTACCGACGACAACCGCTTCAGGTGATTCGGAGACTAGCTGAACCGCCTCATTGAAAATCTTTGTTTCATGGGATTTTCGATTCGTGTTCCACCCATCCAGTTTTAGGGCAATGCCATTCGCCTCGTCCGCATCCGTGGTCATCAAGAGAGCATGGGCCACCATCGCCGAATCCATCCGTCCGGCGGCATTGATCCGGGGCGCGAAGAGAAACGCGAAGGAATCGGCATCGGGATCCGCCGTCTTCTGGGTGGCCCGATTCCACAGGGTCCGCAACCCTACACTCACCTCATTCGGATGCGTCTTCCAGCGGCGGAGGGCCGTATGGACGAGGGTACGGTTCGCTCCGAGAAGCGGAACGATATCGGCGACGGTCGCCAACGCGGTTTCGATGAGAATCCGGTTACAGATGCCCGGTCCCGCGTAGAATTCATTCTTCTTGCCGTATTGGGTCAGGGCATAGACCAAATAGAAGCCCACGCCCGCGCCGCAGAGGTGACGCAGGGAGGGTGGCGTGGCGCCGCATCGGGGATCGACCACGGCGTCGGCAGGCGGGAGATCTTCGGTCGGCTCATGATGATCGGTGACGATCACCGTAAACCCTTTGTTCTTGAGAAATCGCACCTCTTCCCCGTTGGTGATCCCGCAATCAACGGTCAGCCATAGATCGGGAGGTTCGGGAGCGGATTCGCGCAGGCAACGGGCGATGGCGGGGTGGGTGAGGCCGTATCCCTCATCCCGGCGGCTGGGGATAAACGGGATAACCGTCGCACCGAGTTGGCGGAGGGCCTTGACCAGGATCGTTGTCGCGCAGACGCCGTCGGCATCAAAGTCGCCGAACACGATGATCCGTCTTTTCTCACGGATGGCGGACCAGATGATCCGGACAGCCTCGGTGATGCCTGGCAAACGATTGGGGTCATCGAGTTTGTCCAAGGTCGGTTTGAGGAAAAAGTCGGCGGCGGCGTCATCCGAGGCATCGAAGGGCGCACGTGAAACCAACACCTCCGCGACGGGACGGAGCAAGCCGTACCGTTCGATCAGCCGATCCACGGCTTCGGGCGCGGTCGGCGGCGGATCGACCCACTTGAAAAGCGGACAAGCGGCGGGGGATGGTTCGGCTGGACGTTCTCCCGTCGTCATGGTGTCACCGTGTTTCCGTATCGGATGTGTTCGTGGGTTTCGTCCGGGTCTGACGGATTCGGCGTTCCCGGACCACATTCATGATCAGGCAGAGGGTTACGCCGCAGAAAATCGCGGAATCGGCAACGTTAAACGCGGGAAAATGCGAATGCTTCCAGTAAAAATCAAGGAAGTCGATGACCCGTCCGGCGAAGAGGGGGCCGTGAAAAATCCGGTCGATCAGGTTGCCGATGATGCCGCCGAAGAGAAGCCCCTGCATGATACCCGCCCCCGGTAAATCGTCGAACAGCTTTTTCCGTTGCCAAATCAGCCAGCCCAAGGTCAGGAAGGTAAAGAGGATCAAGAAGAGCTGGCGACCGGCGAACATGCCCCATGCCGCGCCCATGTTCTCGACATAACTGAGGCTGAAACATCCGGGGATGACGGGGATGGAGGATACCGGACGGACATACGCGACCGCCAGCCACTTGGTGAGCTGGTCGATCGCGATGATGAGAAACGTGATGCCGAAAACAAGCATGGCGTCCCGTTTCCGGTTATTTGCGGATCATGGTCTGGCGATCCAGTTCGGACTGGCAGGTGATGCAGTGTTTCGCGAAAGGCAGATAGGAAAGCCGTTGTTTGCGGATGAGTTCACCGCAGTTGCAGCAGATGCCGTAGGTTCCATCCTCGATGGCCCGGAGGGCGGTATCGATGTTGGCGATCAGCTCGTGCTGTTTCTTCACCTGATCCAGCGTCTGTTGGCGCAGGAAGGCGTCGGTTCCATCCTCTTCCGGATTGATGTCATCGGTGCCCTGCAGGGCCGCGTTCCGCATCGAACCCGCCCGGCCCATAAGCTGGTTGCGCATCGCCAGCAGCTCGTTCTTGAACTGCTGAAGATCCTCTTTGCTGAAACGGGGTTTCTGCTTTTTGGATTCGGCCATCTTCTTCGCTTGGGTCTGCGCCAAGGTTGGGACCGGCTGGAACGGCGGACGAGGCTGGACCAGGGGCTGTTTCACCCGCTCGATGATCACAGGCTTCGGGACGACGATTTTCTTCGGAGCGATCGTCTTACCCTTCGCGGCCGGTTTGACCGTCTTTGCCGTCTTTTTCGATGCGGGCCGTTTGACCGATTTCGCGGCTGTTTTCACGGCGGGCTTTTTCACAGCGGCGGCTTTCGCCACGGAGGCTTTCCGGGTCGCCGGCCGGGTTTTGGCGGGAGCGGCTTTTGCGGTGGTCGTCGGCTTGGCCTTTTCAGACTTGGCCGTCACTGCGCCGCTTTTTTTCGTTGTGGATGTGGCAAGCTTCTTGGCGGGTCGCTTGGCGACCGCAGATTGAACGGCCTGCTTGGCAGCAGCGGTTACCGTCTTCTTTTTTTTCGTCAGAGCCATGGTTTGCCTCTCTTTCCGTCCATCGACGTCCTGTGTGTGTGCCGTCTTTAAGCGGACCGTTAAGCGGTCTGCTGGGGATCCTCCGCGATCCACGCCCTGACCGCCTCGCTCAACGGCTCAATCTTGTCGATTACAACATTGATCTTTTCGCCATCCGGGCTGGGAATGGTCGCCTTGTCGCCAACCGTCTTGGACAGCAGGGCTTTCGCCAGTTCCGTCTGGTTGGAGATGATTTTCAGGGACAGGTCGCTGTCCCACTCACCGAGAATGGTGTACTGCAACGTCGTTCCGTCATCCTTACGGAGCGAGACCTGGGTACCGGGGTTCACCTTGTCTGTCGCGACATCGGTGAAATCGGTGCTCTTGACGGCCTTGAGATTCTCGTCCATCGTTGTCTGGCGAGTGATCAACTCACGCTGCTTGTCCTTCGCGTACTGGTATTCGGCGTTTTCGCTCAAATCGCCGAAATCGCGCGCGGTGGAGATGTCCTGCGTGTTCTTCGGGATTTCGACCTCGACCAGATTCCGATAGTCATTCTGGTACGCCTTATAGGACCGGCGCGAGGTGATCCGCTGGGCCGACTGGCTCTTGGGCACGGTTGAGCGCTTCAGCTCCTTCAGGCTCGGATCGATCTTCATCATGCGGGAGATCAGAGAACGGTGGGTCGAGGGGTCCCACGCCGGCGACGCCTGAATCCGCTCGAAAAAGAGCTGGCGGGTGAAGGGTTCCAGCTCGGTGAAGATCTCTTCAAGCCACGTTTGACTCCGAGACGCTTTCGAGGCTTCTTGCGCGGAATCATCCTCAAGCGCATCGGAGGCCTTGCTGCGCGTCGACTTGTCTTTGCTCTGCTCAAACAACGTCTTGAGGTAGTTGCGCATCCGCAGGTCCTCGCCGGAGAAGGTGTTCTCGACGATAGCGATCGCATGGTTCAGGAGGCTCAACAGGTTGATGCGCTCCGGCAGGACCTTCCATCCCCATTCCGCAAAGGCTTTCCGGTAACGGAAGACCCACGCGACCAGGGTCGGCGGCGCTTTGGGCTGGGTGAGCAGGTCGATACAGGCCTTTTCCGCCAGCGGGAGTTCCGTCGGTCCAGAAGCATCCTTGTCCGTCTTCAATGCGGCGATGGTCGTCTTGGGATCGCGCTTGAGGGCGAGAAGGGTGTCATTCAACAGGCTGTACGGCATCTCGGCCAGATCGGCGATCATGGTTTCGGCGGCGGAGGGGGCCGGGGCGTCTTTCTGCTCGGGCTTGTCGGTGTCGCTTTCGGCCATGCCGGGAACGAACGTGATGCCCGCGTCGCCGGAGGCTGTCGCGGAGGGACGCTTGCTCTTGATCACGGGCGCGGCGCCCGCCAGAAGGAACTCCGTCATCCCTTTGACATCTTTCACCGGCAGGTTGGCGGCGGCCTGGAGATAGCGCTTGTTGTCCCACAGGTGGTTGCGCATATCCTCAAGGGGCGGATTCTCATTGAACCCCCAACGGTTCGCCACAATGGCGAGCTGCGCGTAAAGGGTGGGGTTGTAGTTGTAGGCACCCTTGATCGCAAAGGCCATCCGGTCTGCGATGATGGCGCGCTGGGTCTCGTCAATCGTCTTGCCTTCGGCCGCCGACTCGAAATTGTTGATCAGCGACAGAATCTTCTGCGGATCCTTGTTGGCCTTGAGCGTCGCAAACCAGGTGTCGTCATATGTCTCCTCCGACTTGCGCAACTTGATGTTGTCCGCGCGCCGGGTGGGGATGTCGAGGAGCTTGTCTCCCTTCAGCGCCTGCCGCGCGCTCGACCAGAAGGACTTCCACTCGGTGGAGGGAACCAGACCGAGATCGGAAAGGGTCACCTCCAGGCGGGTCACCGGCATGTCGCCCAAACTCTTCAAGACCATTTTAACGAATTCACCCTTCTCATTCTTGAGAATATCGGCCATCTCGGCCGGCGCGTTGTAGCAGCGGGCGAACAGATGCTCCTCGGGGGCGATTTGGATGGTGGTGCAGGCCGTCGCGAATGAGAGCGCATGGTTCGGGTTACTCGCCACGTTGCCGCCTTCCAGGGAAAAACTGTGGTAAAAATCGAGCGTCACACGTCCGTAGAAATCGTCAATCCGCTTGACAACACCAAATCCCCACGCCTTGTCGATCACTTGAACGCCCGGCTTTAAAACACGCAGCAGCTCAAAACGCCGGACCGACTCCTCAAATGTCACATTGGAGCCGCCGAAATCGGCCGCCGCGAGGAACGCCTTGTCCATCCGATTCTTGCAGGCCCGGTTCAGAAGGTCTTTGACCTGACGGTTCGAGAAGGTGACGGGCATGTACTTTTTGCGGTCTTTCAACGTTTGATACAGACCTTCGAAGTCCGGCAGATCAGCCAGCGCTTGAAGCAATTTGACCGTCTTTTCGTTCCTCTTCGTCTCCTCAGACAAAGAAAGGATATACGCCATCGCCTGGGCGATATCGATCGGATTTCCCTTCAACAAGGTTGAAAAGGTTTCGTCATTCTGTTCAAGTTTAGCAGCCGCTTCCATGAAAAACCCTTTGTGCAACGTGAATAAAAGAATAACTAATTTATCAAAAAATCGGGGGCATGGGAAGGGGTTTAAAATGTAAAAATGAAAAAAGTGGGGAACGGGGAATGGGGGTGACGAGTGACGAGAAGGAGAGTGAAAAATGAAGAACGGGAAATTATGGCATTGTGGCAATGTGGCATTATGACATCATGAAAATGGGATAGCGTGAAATTCCATTATGCCATAATTCCACAATGTCACACTCCCATGCTGTCGCTATCAGGCGTGGCGGTGGTGCGGTAATCGCGCATGGCGACTCCGAAATGGCGCCGGAAGAGGTTCCGCAAGTGGTTGGCGCTTGAGAATCCGCACTCCTTCGCGATTGAGCGGATCGACTGGCGTGTTTTGCGAAGGCGGCGTTTCACCTCGTCAAGACGGGCGGTCGTGATTGCCGCCGCGACGGTCTCGCCGCGCTGCTCGCGGAAACGGAGGTCGAGCAGGGAACGGGATACGCCGAGATGACGCGCCACATCCGATGCGCCGATGTTGCGCGCGGCGTTCTCGGCGATGAAGTCGGCCGCCCGCCGGAGGAGAGCCGTCACCGGCGCGACAGGACGGGTCGATTCACGCTCCACAATCCGTTTGTCGGTGATGAGCATCCCTTTCGGGACCTTGTCCACGTGTCCGGCCATCAGCTGTTCCAAGGCGCGGGCGGTCGTGCGGCCTTCCTCCTTGTGGTCCGGGGCCACACTTGTGAGCGGGGGCGAGGCTAAGTCGCAGAGCAGCCGGTCGTCATCCACCCCGAGTACCACGGCCTGAGAGGGGACGGCGACCCCGCTCTCCCGGCACGCCTCAAGCACGGCGATGGCCCGCCGGTCACAGGCGGCGAAGAGCGCGGTCGGTTTGGGGCGCGCGCGAATCCACGCCGCGAGGTTTTTCGCGTCCCCGTCCGAACCTTCGGGAAAAGCTGACCGATAGCGGTCCGCCCCGTTCTCCGCCGCGAGAGCGTTCTGAAAACCCTCCCCGCGCATCCGCGACCATGCGGGGTCGTCATTCATGCCGACGTACCCGAAGGAGGCGAATCGCCCAAGCGAGAGAAAATACTCCGCGGCGAACGTGCCGATGGCCGTGTTGTCGTTCCGAATTGAGACGGCATGGCGGTGTCCGCCAGGGCGGAGATCGTTGTCCATCCCCACCAGGATAATCGGCACGGAGAATGCCGCGGCATGATCCAACTCGTTGAGGGATGGACGGATACAGAGGACGATCCCATCCGTCCTCCCCATGTTGGAAAGACCCGCTGTGTTTTGGCGCACCCGAATGTTCCAGTGGGTGTGTTCACTCGCGTAGTCGAAAAATCCCGAGGCGAAATCCCGCCAGGAGGCATCCGAAAAGTCGATGACCAGCAACACATCCCTGATGATCCTGTTTTCATGGCCTCATCTTATTAGAATCGTGTGCTTATTTCTAGTAAAATCTACCCCACTCGCTCATTGCAATGTCCCCGATTTTATGGTAAAAAAATTTATGTAACGATGAAACTTGTGAATGGGTTGTGCCGTTTGGTTTACCGTTTCCACGAGGGTAGCTGAAAAGCTCCCCGCCCGCGTGAGCGCGGGAATGTATAAGGAGGGAGACGTGGGGGCGGGGGCAGTTGAGGGTTGAGGGAGGGGCAACGTCCCCGTTGCCCATTTCCCTTCAACCGAAGTCTTGTGGCTGAATGGCGAGTTAAATAGGTAAGGAGTGTGTAGTGATGTGCCATAGAGTTCGTGGGATCGTGATGGCGATGCTGGCCGCAGTTGCAGGCCCGTCCGTTTTTGCGGCCTCGATCACCGTGGACAGCGTGACGCAGCGCTGGCCGTGGAACAACAAGGTCGATATCACCTATACAATTGCCGGCGGACAGAACATCGCGGCTGGGGTCTACTGCAAGGTCGAGTTCACAGCGACCGTCGGGGGCGTGTCGTATACGATCAACGGTTCGACCCTCGGCGCCGACCCCTCCGATGGCCAGCACACCGTGACTTGGACTGCCCCTGAAGGGTTGAAAGATCTCAATTGTACGATGACGGCCCGGTTGCTCACCTCTGAAGGGCCATCCGGCAACGACTACATGATCATCGACCTGGAAACCGGCGCGGTCACCTACGAGGGGGTAGGGGTGACGGATTTCAATACCGGTGGCGCGGCGTTTGCGAACGAGGCGCCAGACGTGACCTCGGCGCCTTTCACGTACCGGATCGACACCCTTGCGTCACCGCGCGCGATCAAGACGCAGGCCGATCTCGACGCGCTCTGGAAGGCGACCTATCTCGGGGGCGAGACGGTGACGGCGACCGCTCCGAACGGCGCGGCCTCCACGCTTGTCGCGTCGGCGGTAACCGACGGCTTCGTCACGCTCCCTTTTACGGCGGGCGGACTCTGGACACTTGAAAACTCCGCTCAGGGTACGGCGCTCTTTACCGTGCGCCATACACTCTTCGGTACGCTCGGCGAAGGCACCTCCGCCTCGCCCGCGAAGATTGTCGATACCCTTGAGCTGATGGATCTGGTCGCCGCCGGGATCATTGGGAATGACTCTGTCTATACGCTCTGCGGTGTGTCGGAGTTGTCTCCCATGGTTCCGCCAGGATACGGCAAGGAATCGGCTGGGGACGGGCTGTGGCGGCTCGTCGCGGGCGCGGACGGCTGCGCGTCCGCCTCGGAGGCCTTCGCCTATTCGCTCGACACGTTGCAGAACGGTCCAGACCGCACGATCTACCAGAAGACGGGCTATGTGATCGCCTACTCCGGCGACAACTGGGCGGGCAGCGCGTCCGCCTCCTCGCTCCTTATGGTGCGGTCGCCGCGCGGGGATCAGCCATCATTGAATCTGACCGGCACGGGTACCACGCCCTTCTTGCCGGCGACGCGGGGTGAGTATACGGTCACCTTGACCGCCGGGGGAATCACGCAGACTGCCGTGATCACGATTAACCTGCCCTACGGGACAATGATTATCCTCTGGTGATGAAGGGTGGCGGGTGACGGGAGGTCGGGATCTCACGTCGTTTCGCGGACGGGATTCAGGTGGCGCGTTCGCTGAACGCGCCGCTCCCGATATCCGTTTCCGCTCAGTAAGCGCGAAGCCGCGTGGGAAGCGTCCGCGCCCGGGACGGCCGTTGATGAACGGGAAACAGAGGGTTAATTTCTTCGGCAAAGGATGGGGGAAGTGTGAACATGAGGGATTTTGTGTTTGGAAAGCCGTATTTTTGTATTCCGGCGATCGCGGTTTTGGCAGTGACGGTACTTGCGGGTGTGAAGGCGGATGCGACCTCACCGGCGAAGACCCATGCGATCGACACCACGGTCGAACCGGTTTTCGGCGGGCCGATCCCGTCCGCCATGCGCGGCGGAACGTGGAAGGTGATTTACTCTTCGGCGGAAGGTCCGGAGGGGCGCGCGCTTGAGGTACTCACCAAGCGCGTGGGGACGTATATTTTACGCGAGGCTCATTTTGCGACGCCGTTCGTGCTGCCGCTGGAGAAGGACGGCGGGCCGAGGGTGGACACGAAACGCGACGCGATCGTGATCGGCGTTCCGGAGAAGAATGAGACATTGAAAGCGCTTTTGGGTGGAAAAACCGTTCCCGCCGGCGGGTATCTCATCAAGACGATGCACAAGGAGGGACGGAATGTCGCCGTTATCGCGGGGGACACGCCGTCCGCCGTCCTCTGGGGCGTCTTTGAATTCCTCGACGTGATCGTGCCCAACCTTGAAGTGCGGATGGCCGGTGTGGCTGGGGGTTATCCAGGAACATTCTATAGGGACAAGAAGATTCCGGACTTTGAGTACTCCACCGCGCCGGAGACGCCGTTCAGGAGCGCGTGGACGTGGGGGCACGTCATCAACGACTACAATGACTCCTTCCGCGAGATGGCGCGCGCACGCTTCAACCGGGCGATCATTTGGAACGACCGGCAGATCGTGAACGCGAAGCAGGTGGTCGAGTGTGCCCACAGCTGGGGTATCGAGATCTA
>DBXN01000047.1:24012-29604 GCA_002309585.1 Verrucomicrobia bacterium UBA1211 | reverse complement strand
AAGCCGATGGGCGGCGACGGCATCTACTTCCAGAGCTTCACCGAGACGCACCACCAGGAGATGGGCGGACGGCTCATCGCTGACATCGTGACGGAGCTGGTGAACAAGACGACGAAGAAGATCCGGGCCGAGTCGCCGGATACGGACATCATCTTCGGTCTTCACGCCTCCTCTATCCACAAACCCGGCGCAACGGAGGCGATCGCGAAGACCGATCCCTCGCTTGAAATCCTCTGGGAGGACTGCGGTGCCTTTCCGTTCCACGACGGTGGACTCTCGACGAACATGATCACGTACTGCGACAAAATCCTCGCACTCACGCCGTCCGTCGGTTTCTGCTGGAAGGCGCAACTGAGGATTGACTGGGGGCATTTCAATTCCATGCGACCGCTGGCGGGTCCGTTCATGCTCGGGTGCGCCGGGGAACGGCTGGTGGAACGCGACCGCGCGATCACGCTGCCGCGTCACGCCCCGCTCGACGAGTATTGGATCAAGAACGGCAAGTGGGCGTACGATTTCGTCCGGCACGTCCGCGAGGGGAAGCGCCAGCCCAAGGAGTTCAGCGCGGTGGCGGAGTACAATCCGCCCTACAGTTTCGCGACGCACTGCCAGGCGGAACTCTTCTGGAGCACCAAGGACTCCTGGGACGATATTACCCGTCGCGCCCGTGCGCGGGCCCGTCCGGAAAGATGATAAAATGCGCGGCTCACCCGGAGGGTTCGCCCCACCTAAAGGTTCGCCAAATGATAGGGTGAACCGTCCCCGGCGAGCCGCGAAACGAGTGGAATGATGCTTCGCGTTTGAGTCTCCGCAACATTCTTCGTAGAGCCAAGACGGGAGCGGAAAAGGAGAGAACGGGTATGAGCGTGAATTTGACCAGATGGTTGCTCGCTGGAGTCACCGCGTTGTGCGCGGCGGCCAACGTTGTGGCGGAGGACACGGTGATCAGGCGGCTCGGAACGATCGACGAGTATATCGTCGAGACATCGCCGATCGTCCACAAGGGCAAGTTATGGCTTTTTGAGTACATCCGGTACACGAACGAAAACAAGAAGTACGCGGGTAATACGCTTGGCGCGTCATACTTCCGTTTTCGGGATCTGGAGTCGCTGCAGGATTTCACACCGCCGTTCGCGAAGGGGTTGCATCTCGGCAGCGCGTTCGCGGAAGGGGACAGGGTGGTTGTTACGGGCGTGAGAGGATGGGGTGACGACAGGTTTCTCCTCACGGAGTCGAGCGATCTCGTAAACTGGACGGAACCGCGCGTCATTCTGTCGGGCGAGGGATGGAGTGGATTCAACACGTCGATCTGCAAGGCGGGCGACCGGTACGTGATGGTGTATGAACTTGGAAAGCCGAAAGACCTTGTCGGACACCCGTTCACCATGTTCTTCGCGGAATCAAGAGATCTGCGCGATTGGAAAACGATCCCCGGCGCGGTGTTCGGGAAGGACTTCTACACGGGTGCTCCGCTCCTGCGCCATTTCGACGGAATGTTCTACTTCTTCTATCTTGACCACCAGAACGGGACGTACCGCACCCGCGTTGCGCGTTCGCGCGACTTGAAGGCGTGGGAGATCAGCCCGAAGATCGTCATGGCGCACGAGGACGCGGCCGACCGGGCGATTCATCCCAAGGCGCGGCTCTCGGATACGCAACGCAAATCGATTGCCGTCGCTGAGAACCGAAACGTCTCCGATCTCGACTTCTGTTTCCACGGCGGGCGGCTCGTCTGCGCCTACAGTTGGGGTAACCAGCTCGGGACGGAATTTCTCGCACTCGGTGAAGTGAAAGGCATGACGGAACAAGCGTTCTGCGAGAGTTTCTTCGAGAAAACGGAAAGGTAGCCAGACGATGAAGACGTTGTCACTTTACTGGATTGTATGCGCCGTTTCGCTCGGCGGATTGCTCTTCGGGTTTGACTCGGGAGTGATCTCTGGGTGCGAAGAGGCGATTCAGGGGGAATTCTCGCTTTCACCCTTCTGGCACGGCCTGGTGGTAGCGGGGGCGCTCATCGGCACGGTCTTCGGGGCGCTCGCCGCCGGGAAGATGTGCGACCTTCTTGGACGTAAGCCGACGCTCGTGTGGATGGGGATCCTCTTTTTCATCTCGGCGGCGGGGTGTGCGCTGACACCGGGCGGGGAAGTGCTCGGGCCGCAGGTTTTGGGTTGGATGCGCTTTATTGGCGGTATCGGGATCGGGGGTGTCTCGGTAGCGGTACCGATGTACATCGCGGAGATCGCGCCGCCCGGCAGCCGGGGAAGACTGGTTCTGGTGAACCAATTCTGCATTGTCCTCGGTATCGTTGTGTCGTACATCTCGAACTACTGTGTGGCGCGCTGGCTCCCGGCCTCGACGGGTGTCGTGTGGCGGGCGATGCTGGGCGCGGAGTGCCTGCCCATCATCCTCTATCTCGCCGCGCTCGCCAAGGTGCCGGAAAGCCCGCATCAGGTGAAGGTCGAGGCCTCCGCGCCGCTCTTCACGCACCGCAACCTGCGGCCGATCCTGCTCTGTTTCACGGTGGCGTTCTTCAGCCAGCTCTCTGGCGTGAACGCGGTGAACTACTACGCACCGCGTATCTTCAAGATGATCTTCGGGGAGGGGAGCGAGCTGGTTTCGCTGGCCGGAACGATCGGTGTGGGGGCGGTCAATCTCGTCTTCACGGTTCTGGCCTTCTTCCTGATCGACCGCTTCGGGCGTCGTCCGCTCCTGGTTTCAGGCTGCGCGACGATGGCGGCGATGCACGGGCTTGTCGCGTGGCAGATTTCGCTCGGGTCCGCCTGCACACCGTGGCTCGCCCTGATTGGCGTGTACGGGTTCATCGCCGCCGTGGCCTTTTCGGCGAGCGCCGTCATTTGGGTCTTCATCTCCGAGATCTTCCCGCCTGACGTACGGGCAAAGGGACAGAGTTTCGGGGGAACGGTCCACTGGGTCATGTGCATGCTCGTCTCATGGCTCTTCCCCGTCGCCGTCGCGCACACGGGGACCTATGCCTTCGCCTTCTTCGCCGCGATGATGCTCTTTGAGATGGTCTGGGCCATCTGTTTCATGCCGGAAACGAAAGGCCGCCCGATCACCGGGTAACGCGAGAGAATGAAAGATGAAATCCCCGTTCCCAGTTCCCCACTTAACCTTTTAACCGTTTAATCTTTTAATCTTACTTTCAGTGCTTTTCGCGTAACGGTGGTGAGGGGGAGGGTTGCGGGATCAGCAAAGGCGAGATGGGGCGGGAGCCGGGTGAGACGCGATGCGCCGGTGACGGCATAGACGTGGAAGAGTAGCCGGAAGTGGCTGAAAACGTGGGTGAGGGTCTGGACCGGTGTGACCGTACGGGCCGTTCCGCCGGTCGCTTTCCGGAAGGCGGAACGGAGCGCTTCCGGGGTCGCCTCGCCTTCAACCGGGACATTGGGGAGTTCCCAGAGCGATCCGAGCAACCGTTCGCCTTCGCGATGCCGGAAGAGGATGGCGCCGTCCTTTCGCTGGACGATGAAGGCCCAGACCTCCCGGGTCGGAGGAACCTTTTTAGTCGGTTTTACGGGGTAGGCGTCTTGTGTTCCGTTCCGTTTCGCCAGACAGCTCTCAGCGAGGGGACACCGACCACACGCCGGTTTTTTCGGGGTACAGCAGGTCGCGCCGAGATCCATCATCGCCTGATTGAAGTCGCCGGGATTGCGGGATGCCTCGATGGCGGGCTGGAGCCATTCGGCCAGTTTGGCGCGGGCGGGCGGTTTTCGGAAGTCGTCCTTCCACATCAGATAACGGGCAAAGACCCGGATAACATTGCCATCGACCACCGGCGCGTAGACGTCCAGACAGATGCTGCTGATGGACGCGGCGGTATAGGCACCGATTCCGGGAAGCGCGGCCCACGCCTCAAGGGTGGCGGGCATCGCGCCGCCCGCCGCGACAATCTGTCTGGCCGCCCGTTGGAGGTTTCTCGCCCGGGTATAATAACCCAACCCTTCCCACTGCTTGAGGACATCGTCCTCCGGTGCCTCGGCGAGGGATTGGACGGTCGGGAAACGCTCCATGAAACGAAGGAAGTAACCACGAACCGTCTCGACCTGGGTCTGCTGGAGCATGATTTCGCTGACCCACACCGCATAGGGATCCTGCGAACCGCGCCAGGGCATGGCGCGGTCCTCCGGTTTGTACCAGGCGTGAAGCTTTCGGGCGATCGCTTTAGAAGAAGAGGTCCCGCTCGCCGTTGCAGATGCGGTCATAGTGCTCCTTCACGGTCGGGTAAAACTTCGGAAGCCACGCTTTGACGCCGGCCAACTCCTTCTCCAGCAACGGCATGCAGCGCGCGACGGTGTCGTCCGAGGCGAAGTCATCCAGCCATTCGCGGAAGGTGAGGATGGCGTTGACTTTGCAGAACTTGCCTTCCTTGCCGGTCTTCAGCGCGTCCATGATGCATCCGCCGGTCCGCCCGCAACGGTAACCCGCCGTGCAGAAGGAGGTGATGGTGTCGTGGTCGGCCATGTAGCGGATGACCTCTTCGAGGGAACGGGTATCGGAGAGCATGAACTGCTGGCGTTCCTTCACCTGGTCGGAGACCTTCTCGAAGTCGCTGTAACCCTTGATGGCGATGTTGGATGAGGCGTCCAGCTGGGTCATGCCCGCGTTGAGGCAGGCGTTGCGGGATTCCGGCCGTTCACGGGCGGTAACGATCATCCCGGTGTAGGGGACCGAGAGACGCGTCACGATGATGATGCGGCGGAAGATTTCGTCATCAATCAGATAGGGGGATTGGGTCGGGACATCGGTGCCGCTGGCCGGTTCCAGACGCGGGAAGGAGATGGTGTGCGGGCCGATGTTAAACCACTTCTCCAAATCACGGGAGTGGAGGAGGAGGGCCAGCATCTCGTACTTCCAATCGTAGAGGCCGAACAGGACGCCCAGCCCGACATCATCGACCCCCGCCTCCATGCAGCGGTGGAAACAGGTCGTACGCCAATCGTAGTTGCCTTTGACCGACCATGCCGGGTGAAGTTTTTCATAGGTCGGACGGTGGTAGGTCTCTTGGAAGACCTGGAAGGTGCCGATACCGACCTTGCGAAGCACCCGCAGATCCTCAACCGGCAGCGGCGCGGCGTTCACGTTAACGCGGCGGATACCGACCGGTGCACCTGATTTCGGAGCCTTGCAGGTGCGGGAATAGATGGTGCGGATGGTCTCGGCGATGTAGTCGGTCGAGGTTGTCGGATGTTCGCCGTAGACGGCGATGAGACGCTTGTGGCCGATCTTTCCGGCCAGCACATCGATCTCCTCCCGAACTTCATCCATTGTCAGGACCCGGCGTTTCTGTTCACCGTTGCCGTTCCGGAAGCCGCAATAGACGCAACCGTTGACACAAGGATTGCTCACATAGAGCGGGGCAAAGACCACGATCCGGTTGTCGTAGACCTTTTTCTTGACCGTCAGAGCCGTCTCCTCCATCTCCTTCAACAGGTCGGGATCGGTCACTTCCAACAGGGTCGCCATCTCGTCCGGTTCGAGCGTCTGGATGGCAAGCGACTTCTGGAGGATGTCACGGACCCGCGCGGCATCATTTGGACGTTCTTTCGCTTTCGCGAGCGCGGCGGTGATAAC
>DBXN01000047.1:7217-23957 GCA_002309585.1 Verrucomicrobia bacterium UBA1211 | reverse complement strand
CGATAGTCATCCGCGTCCTTGAAATGGCGGATGGTCGGATCGGCGGGAATGGTCTCCATCTACTGAATCTCCTGGCCGAGGGGGAAGAGGCCCTTCCCGCAGAAACAGTCCTCCCGTGTCCACCCCCCGGCAGATGGTTGACCGTAACCTTGGGTCAGAAACAGACGCTTCCTAACCTCAGAAACGGGGGACAGTGTAACGGAATCGGTGGGGATATTCCAGCAAAAAGGGAAAAGAGGGGAATGGGGAACGGGGAAGGGATATTGAAGGGGGTGACGAGTGATGAGAGTTGGATGGCGCGTATCGCGTGTCCCTTAACCTTTAAACGTTTAACCTTTTCATCTTTTAATCTTCTTTTGCGGATGGGGTTGTTTCATCGGAAAGGCCGACCAGGAGTCCGGCGATAAGCAGGGTGGTGACGAGACTGCTGCCGCCTTGACTGATGAAGGGGAGTGTGATGCCGGTCATCGGGAGAGCTTTGGTGACTCCCGCGACGTTGAGGAGCGTTTGGACGGCGATAGACCCTGCCAGTCCCACCGTCAGGAGCCGTTCGTAGGGGGTCTGGGCCGCGCCCGCGACCCGGAAACAGCGGGAAAAGAAGATCAGGTAGACGAGGAGGGTGAGGATGCAACCGGTGAGCCCCAGTTCCTCCGCCATCGCGGCATAGATGAAGTCCGACGTGACGATCGGGATGGTTTGGGGTGTGCCGGACCCGAGTCCCGCGCCCCACCATCCGCCGGAGTACATCGCGGAAAGGGCCTGGAGAACCTGCCAGCCTTTCCCGGTAGGATCGGTGAAGGGATCGAGCCAGACCTCAAACCGGGCGCGGGCGTGGCTGGAGAGTTTTTGGACGGCAAAGGCGGCGGCGGTAACGGCGGCGAGTCCGAGCGCAAGGTATCCGGTCCGACGGCCGACCGCGAAGAGCATGATGACCAGAACAGCATTGAGCAGAACCATCAATCCGAGATCGTGCAGCAGAACCGAGAGGATCAACGGGATAAACCAACAGATGCCGAGGACGATCAAGGCATGGAGAGAGGGTGTCGGGATGCCGACCTGGGTTTTGTCGAAATCGGTCTGGCGATGGCTGAGAAACGCCGCGAGGAAGAAGACCAGCAGGGGCTTGACAATCTCGGAAGGGTTCATGTTGCCGGGCATGTAGACGCCTCCGCGATAGCGCCTGCCGAGAACCAGAATCGCGGCGAGCAGGCCAATCGCGCCTAAGTAGGCGATCCAGCCGGTTTTCGCCAGCCAGGAGCCGTGGCGTCGGAAGGTCAGCAACAACCCGATCACAAACGCCCCCAAACCGATCGGGAAGGCAAGCATTGCCGGAAGGGATCGTGTCTCGCCAGAGAAGACACCCATCCGGTATTGGACTGCCAATCCGAGACCGCTCAACAGCATCACGCATCCGAGCAATCCGGCGTCGCCTTTCCAGCGGATAACCTTTAGGATGATCAGAACCAGCAGGAATCCGCCGAGGTAGCAACCGAACGGCAGGAAGGTCATCGCGTCAAGCGGTTCGGCATTGCCGATCGTCACGCCGAGGACCGAGAGGGTGGCGGCGAGAATCGTCAAGGCCGCCATCGCGAAGAGGCCGGATGCGGTGGCGATCGGGAAAACCGCTTTGGCTTTGGTGGCCTTTTTCTCGCGTGTCATCGGGAACCTCCTTGCGCTAAAAGACGCGCTGGGAGCGCGGCACCCTCTCTGTCAGCCGTTTTTCGGGCGGTCTTGAGGTAACCTAGGCGATCAGCTTCGCGGATGATGTCGCGGGCGATCGGGAGGGCGCTTTGGGCTCCGAATCCGCCGTGTTCCACAATCACCGTGACGACGATACGCGGGTTTTTCTCCGGGGCGAAACAGGTAAACCAGGCATGGTCCGCACCGTGGGGGACTTGGGCGGTACCCGTTTTGCCGCAGATTTCCAAGCCGGGAATCTCAGCCGCCTTGCCGGTGCCCCGGGTGACCACTTCCCGCATCGCATGGCGGACAGCCCGCGCCGCTTGGGCGGAGAAGAGCGTCACGCCGGGATCAACCGGATCGGTAACCGCCAGGCGCGGGGTGGGCATCACGCCGTCTGCGGCGATCGCCGCCGTGAAACAGGCGACATGGAGCGGCGTGACCAGCAGGCGACCCTGGCCGATGGCAGGTTGGGCGAGAAGACGGGGTTTGTCGATAAGCGGGACGAATCCCTTCGCCGATTTCAATTCCCCGATGGAACCGACGAGGTAGCGGATCGGCTCGTTGATCCTCGCCTTTTCCATCAACGCGTTAAAGGGCGCGGTTCCGCACTTGACGCCGAGTTGGGCGAAGTAGACGTTGGAGGAGTGGACGATGGCGTCTTTCAGCGAGATGACACCCCATCCCTTCCAAACGGCACCCCTGCGGGCGTAGGCGTAATATTCGCTGTCGCGGATGGCGGGGGTATGGGGACCCGCGATGTAACCTTCGCCCGGACAGTTGAGGGCGATGTTCAGCCCGCGGTCGATGGCCATCCCGGCGATGAGCGGTTTGAAGGTGGACCCAGGCGGATACAGCCCCTGGACCGCACGGTTGAATGCGGGTTTGTTCACGTCATCCAGCATGGCGGCGGCGGGCGAGCGCGGATCGAACCCCGGCGAACTGACCAACGCGAGTAGATCGCCGCTGTTTGGCGTCATGACCACGACTGCCCCTTTTTTGCCGTCCAGTTTGTCATAGGCGAGGAGTTGGAGCCGGATGTCGAGCGTCAGGGACACCTCTTTCCCCTCTTTCGCGCGAGGCGTGAGTAACCGTTTGGAAAGCGGCTCCTCGTCCGATTCCGGGAGGTATCCGCTCAAAAGCGGATCGTTGACCCGTTCAACCGCGGTGATGCCGTATTTCGAGTGGTAATAGCCCATCGGATGGACACCGGCGGGACCGAGGGGATAGCGCCGGCCCCAGATGTCGCCGGGAATCGGGGCGGCCAGTACCATGCCCCGCCTGTCGAGAATCGGGCCGCGGAGGACTTGAAGTTCCGCCGCGTTGGGTCTGCGGTTGTATCGGCGGATGAAGCGGCTGAATTGGGGATGGGTGAAACCGAAGATCTGCCAGTAAGCCTGGCAGCAGAGGATAGCGATGACGGAGAAGACGAAAATAACGCGCAGGAGGGTGTAGCTGCTTTTCCCCCGTTTGACAGTGGGGGACGCTAAGAGCGCGAAGACCGAAATGGCGAACAAGGCCAGGAAGAGGACCTTGAGCCCCTTCAGCAATGCGGTGCCTTGCGGTCCGCTTAACAGATGGGTGAAGGCGTTCAGCATGGCGGGATCAGGTCCGGGGAGAGGCGGGAACGGAATTGACCATGAGACGGACCTGTTTCACGCGGAACCGATCCCCCGCGAAACGTCGGACCGCCTCTTCAATCGTCTTCAGATGTTGGCGGCGGATTTCGAAGAGACGCATGGAGGAGGAGACGTAGACATAAAGGATTCCTTGGTCCCATTTGCCCGGCACCGTGTAGCGGGCAACCGCTTCGGGCACCAAGGTCGGCCATGCCTCCGCGAGGTCGGCAATCCACGGGCTGGCGTCGATGTTCAATTTCTTCAGCAACGTTTCGATGGGCTGGGCGATCCGCTCCGCTTCTGTCCGGATCTCGGAGGGATCGGTATCGATCGGGATACCGGGCGTGATGGCGTCGAAGAGTCGGCTCACGCCGGCGTTCCGCTTCAGATCGTTGGCGGTCAAAACCTTCCGTTTCCCATGCGGATGGGCATAATAGGTCTCCGGGTCCGGCCGGTCGTCCGGTTCGTCCTCGAAGGTGTCTGGAGAAGTGTGCATACCGTTTTTTTCCTTTTTTGAAACGAAAGTTTGCCTTTGGAACGCGAAAAAGTGTATCATAAAAACCATCACGAGCATAGGAGGTTTCATGAAAAAAGGCAATATGCTGATTGCGCAGAGCGGTGGCCCGTCGATGGTCATTAACCAGAGTCTGGTCGGGGCTGTCTTGGCGGCCCGGGCGAACAGGAAGGTCGGAAAGATCTATGGTTCGCTGCATGGGATCCAGGGGATTCTGGATGAGCAGTTCATCGATTTGCGGAAAGAGTCCGCCCGGACGCTGGAAGCGGTGGCTGCAACGCCCTCATCGGCGCTGGGGTCCGTGCGCAGGAAACCGACGCATGAGGATTGCATTGCGATTTTCGCGGTTCTGAAGAAACGGGACATCCGTTATTTCTTTTACATCGGCGGGAATGACTCCGCCGAAACCGCCTACATCATCAACGAAGAAGCAGTCAAGGCGGAGTATGGGATCAGCTGCGTCCATATCCCGAAAACGATCGACAACGACTTGCGGGAGAATGACCACACGCCCGGATATGGCAGCGCGGCCCGTTTCGTGGCGTGTGCCGTCCGGGGGGATGATTTGGATAACCGCGCCTTGGGCGGGGTGAAGATCGATGTGATCATGGGTCGAAACGCCGGCTTCCTGACGGCCGCCGCCGCGTTGGCGCGGGTTGATGAGGATGACGGGCCCCACCTGATCTATCTGCCGGAACGGCCCTTCAGCATTGACCGGTTTATCAAAGATGTCAAAGGCTGCATGAAGAAGTACGGGCGTTGCGTGGTGGCGGTCTCCGAGGGCATCTGCGATAAGGACGGCACGCCGATCATCGCGAAGTTCACACAAGAGACCGATTCGCACGGCAATGTCCAGCTGAGCGGGACGGGCGCATTGGGCGATCTGCTGGCCAAGACCGTCAAAGAACGGGCGGCGATCAAACGCGTCCGCGCCGACACGTTCGGTTATCTGCAACGCTCCTTCCCGGGGATCGCCTCCGAGGTCGATTCGAAAGAGGCGCGCGCCGTCGGTGTGGCGGCGGTTCAGGCGGCGGTTGATGACGACATCTCGCGCGGTTCGGTTGTCATCCGGCGCAAACCGACCAAGAAGTATGGGATTAAGCTGGAGGTGGTTCCGCTCCGCAAAGTCGCGCGGGAAACGCGGTCGATGCCGGATGCCTTCATCAACCGCGCGGGTAACCATGTAACCCAGGCGTTTCTGGATTACGCCCGGCCGTTGGTCGGCGCGTTACCGTTGGGAGACCGGTTTGAGCAGTTGAAACATTAGGAGGCGGGCGATGGCTGAACCCCTTGAGACCACAACACAGGATGACGAGCCATCCAAGGCCGAGATCCAGCTGGAGCAGGAGAAGCTTCGCTTGGAGCGCGAGCGGATTTTGCTGGAGCAGGAACGGTTGGCGACGGCCCGTGAGCGATTGGAAAGTCAGGCTCAGATGATGCGTGCGACCGCGAGCGGGAAACCCGCCGTCTCTGTTTCGTCTACGATTCTGATCTCGATTATCTGTACCCTGCTGGGCGGCATCCTCGGGGCGGTATCAAGCTCCCTCCATCAGAATTATCAAAAGAACGCGAAACTCCAGCAGGTGATGGATACACTGGCGACCGTACCGCCTGAAGAGTTGGAGAGCGGGACGAACAGCGTTCCAACGGAGAGCGGTTCCGTTCCGGCCTGGTTGAAGGCGATGAAGCCGCGCGGTTCCCATTCCGGCATCTCGCTGGTTGTTATCCAGTAGCCCGGCACAATCCGGAGAGAGGAGGCCCCAAGTGACAAATCGGTTCAGATGGACGGCGATCGTCCTCTTCATGTGCGCGGGTTGTCTGGCTGCGGGTCTCTGGCTGCGGTGGAGCCGGAACGCTTTGGCCGATCGGATTAGGGAACGGCTTGTCGGTCAGGGCGCCGCCGGGCAATCCTATCCCAATGGCCGGGGCGATTTCTATGCGACGTTGGACCGGGTATGGTTTGGCGATCCCGAATCGGAACGGAACCATGCGGTTGAAGCCGACGAGGCGGCCAGCCAGATTGTCACGGGCGAAAGGGACGAATCGGCCCGCGTCCTGCTGCCGCCCGCGGATGGCGGTTGGTTGAGCGGATCTCTGTGTTTCACCCTCAAGGTCGATCCCGAACGGGTCAACCAGGTGACGGCACGCTTTTGGGGCGGCGAGACGAATGAGAATCTGCTTTTCCTCTTCTGCGAGGGAAAGCAGATCGGCTATCGTCCGTTGGGGGATTACGATGTCCTTTGTTACGGGAGCACGGAACCGCCCTCGCATGGCCGGTACCTTTATATGAGCACCCCGTTGCCGCTTGCCTTGACCCAGGGGAAACGATCCGTCAATCTTGAGATCCGAGCGACGGGGCGCATCTGGCCCTATGGTACCACTTTTGACCAGTATCAGCGGCCGATGGACAAGCGCTCCCGTCTGATTTACGAGGTTGCGACCCATACCGATCCTTCCTGGGTGCCGCTTACCGAGTCCATCGACAAACGGAAGGTGCCGGAACCGGTGACGCGTCCTCTGGCGAAGGGCGAGACCGAGGAGTTGATGAGGGCGGTGACGGATCGCATCGTTGACCAAGGTCGGCGTCTGATGGCGCGTCCGGGTGAGAAATGGACGCAGATGGAAGCGCAATTCATGGCGCGTCTCTCGCTCAAACCTTGGGGCGGGATTACGAATCACACCGCCTTTCTCAATGCCTTTGTCGCCTGCGTGGACACCTATACGCGGCGGCAACAGGCGGACCCCAAACTGGTTACGCACGAACCTTCGACATGGAATCCCGAATGGTTTGGATTCGGCCCGCTGGGGGATGCGGTCCGGATTCTCTATCCCGATCTTGAGTCCCGTCTCGCTGAATCGGTGGAGTGGGAGGGTGGACGGAAACTGACGCGGCGTGAGGCGTGGACAGCGATCTTCGCCGCCAGTCTTTATCATCTCCGTACCCATCGCCGCTCGTACACCAATCAGTCGATGATCATCGATCTGAACCTCTACCGCTCCAACCGCGCGCTTTCGCTCTTGGACCGAAAACAGGCGTTGTCGGAATTCAACGCACTCGAATACCTTCACGAGTCATTTGGAATCAGGCCCTGGCTCGGTCCCGATAACCCGGACGGGAAACGGACGGCCCCGCTGGGAACCGGGTATCGGATCCTCTCCGAGAACGGATTGAGCCGTGAATTGGGGTATGTCGGCAACTATGGCGAAATGTTGGACTGGATGGCGGAAATCTATCAGGCGACAATGCCGGTTGGACGGATATCGGTCAACGGTTCCGCGCAACTGAAATCGCGGTTGATTCAGGCCGCTTTGGCCCGTGCGCCGTTCCGTTATCCCGCTACCGACAGCGACGGCTACCGGGCGATGCGGATAGAGACGGTTGTCGGTTGGCGCGATCTGAAGCTCATTGACAGTATCGCCTATGGCCCCCGTTTCGGACGCGATGGTTCAAGCCTTCGGATTGCGGCATTGACCAAAGATCCCAAGCTGATGGGATATGCCCAGCAGGAACTGGCGGATCACCAATTTCAGGCAACCCTTCGTAAACGCTTGGAGGAGAAGGGGCTGCGCGATACTATCGGGTTGATGGATCTGCCGGATGACTATGCGGCGATCGCCGGGAAACCGGAGATCCTCTTCCGTCTTCCAATGACGGCGGAAGAGCGTGATTTCTGTTTTTTTGATCTGGATGACGGTGTGATCGCCCTCAAACGCGGTGACATGATCCTCTACGTCTCGCTCTATTGGCGGGCTCGCTATGGAATCAACCGCCTGGCCAAGATCCACCAGATCACGCCTAAGTATGAATATCGCGCAACGGTTCCGTGCGAGGCTTTCTTTGAGCCGGATGCCCGGACCTATCGCCGGCCGAAAACGACCGACGAAGGTTACGGTTGCCCGCCGTTTAAAGAATATGACGTGCTGGTCTCGGCGCATGCGGGTGAAGAGCTTCCGATCGCCAAAATCCCGACTGATGCGGAAGCGTCCTTCAAAGTCGGCCAATGGAACGTCTATGCCGGTTCCGCCGACGGATATCGGCTGGATTATGGAAAACGGATTTTTGTCATGAACCGCAAAGCTCTCTCGGGAGATCGGTCGGCGAATACGATGGAAATCCGTCTTCCTCCGGGAACGTACCGGGACTTCGCATCCAAGACCCTTTTCTCTGGCAAGATTACCGTGCCGCCCCGGACCTGTTATATTCTGGAAGCGGTCAACTGATGTGTGCGGTTCGGATGGATGTGAGCGATGGAGTTGTGTGATTTTTCAACAAGCGGTCAAAACCGTCAGATTCACCTGATGGGCATCTGCGGGGTAGGGATGGCGGGTTTGGCCTATCTGCTGGCGAAGCGCGGTTGGCGTGTCTCGGGTTGTGACGCATCCACGGAGGCATGGACCCAGGCGTTGAGGGCGGCGGGGGTTTCCGTGACGGAGGGTCATTCTCCCGATCATGTCCAGACCTGTTCGGGCATGGTGGTGACGACGGCGGTCGCCCCGGACCATCCCGAACGGCGGGCAGCGAAAGCGGCTGGCATTCCCGTCTTCCGCCGGGGTGAAGTGCTGGCGACGTTGCTTTCCGGCTTGCGAGGGATTGCCGTTTGCGGGACGCACGGGAAGACGACGACCGCCTGTTTTACGGCAAGGCTTTTGCAGGAGTTGGATGATGATCCGGCCTGGTGTATCGGGGGAGCGACCCGGCGGTTGGGATTCGTGGCGGGCGGGCCGGCTTTGTCTTCGGACACGCTGCTGGTAGCCGAGGCTGACGAAAGTGACGGCACGTTGGCCTCCTACCATCCCGCCATTCTGGTGCTGAATAATCTGGACATCGACCATTTGGAGCATTTCCGGGATGTCGAAGATCTCCACGCCTGTTTCAAACGGGCGGTCACACAGACCCGCGAAGCGGTGGTGGCGTGCCGGGATCATCCGGTCGCATGGAAGGTCGCCCAGAGCGGGACCGTGCCGGTCATCGGTTTCGGTTTCTCGTCCGAGGCGGATTTTCGGGCCGATGACGTGGATTGCCGGGCGACGCTCACCGCTTTCAATCTGGTCTACCAAGGAAACAAATATCCGGTTTATCTGCCTGTGGCGGGAAGACACAACATTTTGAATGCATTGGCGGCGGCGGCGGTCGCAGTCCGGTTGGGTCATTCCGTTGAGAAGGTGGCGCAGGCCCTGACTGCGGCCTGTGTCGAGTTGCCGGGCCGCCGTTTCGAGGTGATGGTGGATGTGCCGGATCGCCATATCCGCGTCATCGCCGATTACGCGCATCATCCGGTCGAGTTGCGTAAGGCGGTCGAGATGGCGCGGCTGTCGGAACCGGCCAGGCTTCGCGTGATCTTCCAGCCCCATCGCTACACGCGTACGCGGGCATTGCGTGATGAATTCCCGTCTGCATTCGAGGCGGCCGATGAGGTAATTCTGCTACCGGTTTACGCGGCATCGGAAGCGCCGATTCCGGGTGGCGGTATTGCCGATCTCTACGCCGCCTTCCGTGCGGCGGGACGGACGCCAACCCTTCTGGCGCGTTCCATTGAGGAGGTCGAGAACCATCTCAATGCCACCACCCGCTCGGGCGACACGGTTTTGATCGCGGGAGCGGGGGATGTGATTGCCCTGGCGCGGCGGCTTCAGGCGAGTTGGTCGAAAATGCCGCCACCCCCGCCTGCGGCCACTCCCGTCCCGTTGAGCCGTTATTCCCTCTTTGGCGTCGGGGGGAACGCACTGATGCGGTTGGAAGTCAACCACATTCGAACGTTGGCGGGATTGCTGGAGGGATTTGAACAGGACCGGTTTCCCTATCGGTTGGTCGGGATGGGAGCGAACAGCTGGTTCAGCGATCTCTTTTTCCCCGGAACGATTCTTCAGCTGGTTCCCCCGGAAAACGGCGCGATCCGCCGGGTCGGGGAGACGGAAGTCGAGGTTTTGGCGGCGGTGAAGGGCATGACCCTGCTGGCGTGGCTGGAAGCGGAGGGGCTTTCCGGGCTGGAGTGCATGGATTCGATCCCCGGAACGGTCGGGGGATGGTTGGCGATGAATGCGGGGGCCCACGGCGGGTGTATCGGCGATCATGTGGTCTCGATTCGCTGTTTGAATCATGAGGGCAAAGATGATACACTGATTAACCGTTCCTGCGGATTCGGTTATCGGACCTGCGAGGCATTGCGGGATCGGGTCGCGTTCTCCTGTCGGCTCGCCCTGTCGCAGGCCACCCCGGAAGCGGTTCGCGGGAAACGGCTGGCGATTCGCGCCAAGCGGATTCCCTTGGCCGGTTTGCGAACATGCGGATCGGTTTTCCGGAATCCGCCGGGGGATTCGGCGGGACGCCTGCTTGATGAGGCCGGATGCAAGGGCTTGCGGGTCGGTGGCGCGTTTGTAACCGATTTCCATGCGAATGTCATCGCGACGGAAACGGGGGCGAACGCCTCGGATGTTCTGGCGTTGGCGAACCTCATGCGGGACCGGGTCAAGGCACGGACCGGGATAGAGCTGGTCCCGGAGATCAGAGGATTGGATTTTCAAGGGATGGTGTGAAGATGAAGCGGATAGCGGTTTTAATGGGTGGTACGTCAAACGAACGCGAGGTTTCGTTGCGTTCCGGCGCTGCGGTTGTGAAAGGTTTGGAAGAGGCGGGATTCGAGGTTGTGCCCGTCACGCTTGAGCGGAATGCGTTGGACGCGTTGCCGAGGGATGTCGATGCGGTTTTCATCGCCCTTCACGGGGGCTACGGCGAGAACGGCGGAGTCCAGGCCGATTTGGACGCTTTGAATCTTCCGTATACGGGCCCCGGGGCGGCGGCAAGCCGGATCACCATGGACAAAATCGCCACAAAGCGGGTTCTTGATGCGGCCGGTGTCAAGACGGCGCCTTATGAGGTGCTGGAAAAGGGCATTGAGATGACCACGCTGCCGTTGCCCGTGGTGGTGAAGCCGCCGCGCGACGGATCGAGTGTCGGGATCTCCAAGGTCGTTGAACCGGGGGAGTGGGCGTCCGCATTGGCGGCCGCGCGCGCAGTCGACCCCGATGGCGAGGTACTGGTCGAACAGTACATTCCCGGGCGGGAATGGACGGTCGGCGTGATCGGTGGGCGGGCCCTTCCCGTGGTCGAGATCCAGGCGGCGAACGGCTGGTACGGTTTCGCGGAGAAATATACGGCTGGAACGACGAAATATGTCTTTCCTGAATCGGAGGAGGATCAGCCGTTGGTAGCCCGGTGTCAGGCTGAGGCTGAGGCGGCCTTTAAGGCGGTGGGGGCCCGGGGCATGAGCCGCGTAGATTTCCGGGTTTCACCGGAGGGCGAGCCGTATGTGTTGGAGATCAACACGATTCCCGGCTTCACGGCGACGAGTCTTCTGCCGAAAGCGGCCGCAAAGGCCGGCCTCTCCTTTTCGGCGTTGTGTGCGGAGTTGATCGGTTTGGCGGCATGCCGTTAAGAGGGACGATGGGATGAAGTGGCCGTTGTTTTTTAAGAAGAATACCGCGCAGAAGCCGGCGCCGAAACCGCCCCGTGTTTCCGGAATGATCCGGGTCACGGGGGTTGTGACGGGTCTGCCCAGCTGGGTGAAGTTCCTTCTCGAAGGAATCTTCTCCCTGTTGCTCCTGATCGCGCTCTTTTTCGTGTGTAAATCCCTCTTTCTTTTTTACTTCAAGACCAATCCGCAGTTTCGGTTGGTCCGGATGTATGACAACGTGAAGGTGACGACAGGGAAAACCGTCTCGCCCGAAGTGGTTTATGAGGCGTTTGGCTTGGCGGAAGGGACCAATCTCTTTCATGTGAGCATCGATGACCAGCGCAAACGGCTGATGGACACCCCCAGTATACGGGATGTGATGATTTCGCGTCAGCTTCCAGACAAAATGTCGATCACCATTATCGAGCGCGAACCGATCGCGCGGGTCAAGCCGATCGGTTGGGTGGTTGACGAGGAAGGTGTTGTTTTCATCCGGTATGTGGGAACGGGCAACCTACCGTTGATCCAGCTCTCGGACGAGTTCGCGCACGTCAAGCCGGGCGATCGGTTGGGCGGGATCGATATGGCTGCTGTTCGGCTGGTCTCCAATGCGATGCGCCCCGGATGCAAGTTGCGGATGCTGGAGTTGGATGCCAAACATCAGGATTATCTCCGTCTCACCTTTTCCGATTACCGTCAGGCGAAATTCGCATGGAAGGGGATGCTGGAACCGAGCGAGGCGAACAACGCCTTGATGCAGGAGCAGTTTGACGAGTTGGGGAAAGCGATGGATACCGCAATCGGCAGACCTCGGAAGATGTGGAACGCGACGCAACAGGGGCGTATCTCCGCCATGCCGATGGGGGGCGAGGGATAAAGGATTGAACGGGTTGGCCGAAGATGGAAGGCCGGAGAAAGTGAGGGTGTAACGTGAGAATGCCTCTAGTGTCAGGACTTGAGATCGGTTCGAGCCGGACGGTGGTCGGCGTGGGCGAGCTCGATTCGATGACGAAGCGGATCAAGGTCATCGGTCTCGGAACCTATCCGTCAATCGGTGTTCGAAAAGGGCTTGTGATCGACATGGAGAAGGCACAGGCCTGTGTCGAAGCCGCGACGAAAAACGCTTCGAAGAAGTCGGATGTCTTGATCTGGTCGGTTATCCAGGGATGCTCCGGAAGCCATATTCGTGTTGAGGCCAACCCCGCAGTTCTTTCGATCCGGTCCCCCAATCATGTGGTGACCAAAGAGGACATCGAAGAGATCAATGAGATCGCGCGGGATGTTCAGGTGCCTTCTGAAGAACAGGTGCTTCATTCGTTTCCCCAGACCTACAAGGTGGATGAGCAACCCGGTATCCTGCGTCCCGAGGGGATGCGGTGTAAAGTGCTTTCGCTCAATATGTTGACGGTGATCGGCAACCGGAATCGAATTGAAAATCACGTCAATGCGGCGAAAGGGGCGGAGTTGGAAGTGACCGATGTGGTTTTCTCCGGCGTTTGCGCGGCAATGGCGGTATTGACCCCTGAGCAGCGCGAGAACGGTACGGTGGTGATCGATCTGGGCGGTGGGACAACCGATTTTGTGGTCTACTCCCACAACGTGATCGTCTTGGCCCGGTCGATCGCGGTCGGTGGGGATCACGTGACCAATGACATAGCATTGGCGTTCAATATTCCCCTGAACCGTGCGGAAGAGATCAAGCGGGCCGACGGCGATGCGCTTGTCAGTGGGGTCGATTCGAAGAACATGCGCGTGACGGTTAAGGATGGAGATGTCTTCGGCGAGGCTCGGACCATCAGCCGCCGGGCGTTGCAGACGGTGATCAATGCGCGGATGGATGAACTCTTCCGCTTGATCCGAACGGAACTGGATGATGCGGGGCTACTGCCGCATCTGGGCGGCGGCATCGTTCTGACGGGTGGCGGCGCCTATCTGAAAGGCGTTCCGGAATTGGCGCAACGGATCTTTGGTGTGACGTGCCGGATTGGCGTGCCGATCAATGTGGATGGCCTTGAGGAGGTCGAACAACCCGCGTCGTTCGCGACGGCGGTCGGTCTGTTGATTTACGGGTATAAGTCCTATGACTATACGAAGAACACCTCGTCCTTCACATCGATGATCAGAGGATGGTTTGGCAAATGAGTGCGACACTTTCTCAGGGATTGCTTTTGTTGGGTATCGGCACGGGCGGTTGCCGGTTGGCGTATGCGATCCGGCAGGCGTATGGGACGGATATGCGCGTGATCTGCGCCGACACCGATGCGATGACCACTCGGATGGAACCGTTGGAGGGGGTGACCCCGTTGCTGTTGGGCGGTTCCCGCTTAGCCGGTGCCGGATCGGGCGGTGACTTGATTCAGGGCCGGTTGGCGGCTCAGGACGATATCGATAACCTGATCGATCATCTTCAAGGTGTGCGGACCGTTGTGGTGGTCACCTGTCTCGGTGGGGGAACGGGGAGCGGTGCGACTCCCGAAATTGTTAAACGGCTTCACGATACCGGCATTACAACGCTCTGTTTCGTGACCCAGCCCTTCGCTTTTGAGGGTGAATCGCGGGTCGCGGCTTCACAGAGGGTCCTGCCGCTTCTGGATGAGAATGCGGATTCGTTGGTTATGATTCCGCTTGATGACCTCTTTGCCGATACGGCGGCGGATCGGCTGGAAGCCGCGATGGCTCAAGCGGATCAGGTGATGGCCGCTGGTATCTCTCTCTTGTGGCGCAGCCTGAAATCGCCGGGTTTTATACGGCTGGATCCCGAACGGTTGCACAGGATGATTCTCCAAGGTGGGAATGCCCGTTTCGGTTTCGCCTCCGCCACGGGCGGGACGCGCGCGATCGAGAGCGTGAAGGCGTTGGCGCAAATGGCGTTGCTGCGCAAAGGCGATGCCCTGAAACGCGCCAAAGCGATTCTCCTCGGCATTCTGGCGGGGAGTGATTTGCGTCTAGCGGAGTTGGGGGAGATTATGCAGCAGATCCAGACCCACACCCAGAAGCCGTGTAAGATCGAGATGGGCACAGTTTTGGATGAACGGTTCAACGGCCGTATCGAGTTGGTGTTGATGGCGTTTGAGAGTTGGACGGTCACGGAGGAGACCGCCGCCGTTCCGATTCTGACGCAGGCACCCGCCGTGGCGGTTNNGTTGAGGCGGCGCATGCCGAGGGTGCCGCCGAACCGCCTGTGGTCGAGACGATGCCGGTTTCGTCGGCTGTTCGGCGCGGACGGAAATACGTGAGCAAACTTTCGTTCGGACCGTCCGGTCTAGGGAAATTCCAAAACATGGAACAGACGCTGGTGAATGGCCAGGATCTGGACATGCCCACCTTCCAACGGCGTGGGATTACGCTGGAGCGGTAAGGAAAGGTTAAGAGGGGAACGGGGAACGGAGAAGAGTGGTCAGCGTTCAGTGGTCAGTGGACGCTCACCCCTCAACACTCAACGGTTGGGACCTTCGACTTTTATGGAGAGTTGAAAGATGGATATGCTTGCAATTCTGGTTTGGCTTGTAGGCGGTGTGCTGGCTTATCTGTTGGGATCTATTCCTTTCGGCTATCTGATGGCCAAAGCGCATGGGAAGGACATCCGAACCTTGGGGAGCGGCAATATCGGCGCGACCAACGTGTTCCGGTCAATCGGCAAAACCCAGGGAATCATCACTTTTCTGCTGGATTTCTTGAAAGGGGCCGCCGGCGTCTGGCTGATTCCCGGTTTGGCGTTGTCGCTTTTCGGCACAGGCGTGACGGCGAATGTCACCCGTTACCTGCCCCTTTTCTGCGGCGTAATGACGGTCTTCGGTCACAATTGGACCTGTTTTCTTGGATTCAAGGGTGGCAAGGGCATTGCAACGTCCGCCGGCATGTTGCTAGCACTCGCTCCTGTTGCGGTCGGAATCGCTTTTTCGGTTTGGGTGGTTCTGTTTCTTCTGACCCGTTATGTCTCGGTGGCTTCGATCGGTGCGGCCGCGGTTCTGGCGGTGGAGGTTTGGATCCTTCCTTCTTGCGTTCGCCAGGGTATTGTCCTTCAGGTGGTCTTGACGGCGTTGGCGGTCTTGGCGATCGCGAAACATCATGCGAATATCGGTCGGCTGGTTGCCGGAACGGAATCACGCTTTACCTTTAAGAAACGGAAGTGACGGATGAAAATTACGGTTATCGGAGATGGCGGCTGGGGAACGGCGATCGCCCTGTTGCTGAATGGATATGGACATCAGGTTACGATTTGGGGACCGTTCGAAGAGTACTTGACTGAAGTTCGCGCATGCCGGGAGAATACCCAGTTTCTCAAAGGCGTGACGATCCCCTTGGAAATCCTCTTTTCGTCCGATCCGGAAGAGGCGGTGCAGGATGCCGAGTTTTTCGTACTGGCATCCCCCTCTAAATTTCTCGCTTCCGTCTGTGAACGGTTCAAGGGATTGATTCCGTCGAATGCGCGGGTAGTGAGCCTGACGAAAGGGTTGAGCGAATCGGGCCATTGCCGGATGAGCGAGATTGCCAAGGAGGTGCTGGGGTTGGACAGGATCGCGGTTCTCTCCGGACCGAGCCATGCCGAAGAGGTCGCGCGCCAAATTCCGACCGCCGTTGTCACCGCCAGTGACGACCCGACGTTGTCGGGGGAGGTCCAGCGGCTCTTCACCGGGCCCTTCTTCCGGGTGTATACGTCGGACGATCCCCTGGGCGTGGAGATCGGCGGTGCGGTGAAGAACGTGGTTGCGATCGCGGTGGGGGCGTCGGACGGATTGGGATTCGGCGACAACACCCGGGCCGCCTTGATCACCCGCGGCGCGGCGGAGATCACCCGTTTCGGGATCGCGTTGGGCGCGCGTCGGGAGACCTTTGCGGGATTGAGCGGTATCGGCGATCTGATCGTGACCTGCACCAGCCGGCACAGCCGTAACCATCAGGTGGGGGAGCGATTGGGGAAAGGCGAGTCGATTGACGCGATCCTCGGAAGCATGAGTATGGTCGCGGAAGGTGTGTGGAATGCCAAAGTGATCCATTCGATCAGTCAGCAGCGCGGCGTCGAGATGCCCATCACCGATATCGTTTACGCTCTTTGTTACGAAGGCTATTCCGCCCGTCTGGCCGTCGAGACGCTCATGACCCGCGATATGAAAGCGGAATAGGGAAGGAATGTGGAGTGACACATGTCGCGTGTCCTGTAAGCTTTTAATCGTTAACCGTCCTGGAGGGGAAGAGACGTATGAAAATGGTGATCGGGAAGGACAAGCGGGATATGGCGCGGCTTGCCGCTGACGCGGCCGCCGACGTGATCCGCAAGACGATTGCGGTTCGCGGTGAAGCGCGGATCATTGTGGCAACCGGTGCGAGTCAGTTCGAGTTTCTCGCCGCACTGGTGGATGAGCCTGGAATCGATTGGACCAAGGTAACGGGTTTCCATTTGGATGAGTACGTCGGGTTGCCGGTCGAGCATCCGGCGAGTTTCCGGGGTTATATGCGCGAGCGTTTTGTCTCGAAA
>DBXN01000047.1:2150-7127 GCA_002309585.1 Verrucomicrobia bacterium UBA1211 | reverse complement strand
GCCTGCATCGGCATCGGCGAGAACGGGCATATCGCGTTCAATGATCCACCGGCCGACTTCGACACGAACGCCGCCTACCGGGTTGTGCCGTTGGACGAGAAGTGCAGGATGCAGCAGGTCGGCGAAGGGTGGTTCGCCACATTGGACGATGTCCCCCGATATGCCTTTTCCATGACGATCAAACAGATCATGTGGTCACAGGCGATCGTCTGTACGGTGCCGGACGCGCGAAAGGCGGATGCTGTGAAGGGGGCGGTAGAGGGGCCGATAACGAATCTCTGCCCGTGTTCGGTTCTTCAGCTGCATCCCGCCTGCTCATTGTTCCTTGATCCGCCGGCGGCGTCTAAATTAAGCTTAAAAGGTTGAGTGGGGAACGGGGAATGGATGTTGAAGGGCGAGTAGCGTGTTACCCTCAACGTTCAACCCTCAACGGTTGAAGGGAAACGGGAGAAGGAGATGGAAATGAAACGACGTGATTTTATCAAAGCGGGAACCGGCGCGTTTTTCATTGCGGCGGCAGGTAAGGCGTTGGGGGCGGATGCTCCCTCCAATCGGGTACGGGTGGCGGTCATCGGTTGCCATGCGAAAGGACGGGGCGCGGCGGTCATCAGGGAGCTGCTGAAAGTTCCGGGCATGGAGATCGCCTGGGTGTGCGATGTCGATTCCCGCGCGTGCGATTTTGGGGCCGATCTTGTCCAAAAGATCGCCGGATATGCGCCGCGCAAGGAGAAGGATCTCCGGAAGGTTCTGGAAGATCCGCAATTGGACGCCATTGTCTCCGAAACCCCGGACCACTGGCATGCGATGAGCGCCGTACTGGCGATGCGTGCGGGGAAGCATGTGTATGTGGAGAAGCCCTGCATGTTTTGTCCGCGGGAGGGGGAGATTATCCTCGACACGTGGAAAAAAACGGGTCTTGTCTTTCAGATGGGGGTACAGCGCCGCAGTTCCGCCGCATTCCGTGCCGCGATCGAAGCGGTCCGGAACGAGGGGGTGATCGGCAAACCGAAGTGGGGGAAGACGTGGTACATGACCCGTCGTGCGCCCATCGGCAAAGGCAAACCCATTGCGGTACCCGACTGGCTTGACTGGGAATTGTGGCAGGGGCCCGCCCCGCGAGAGGATCTGCGGGACAATCTTCTCCACTATAACTGGCACTGGTTCCGTAACTGGGGAACCGGCGAGGCGGGGAACAACTCCGTGCATTTCGTGGATATCGCGCGCTGGTGTCTGGGGATTGAGAGTTACCCGGAACAGGTGACATCCTCCGGCGGCAAGTACTGGATGCCGGCGGATTCGGATTGGGAATGGCCGGATACGCAGAACATCTCCTGGACCTTCCCCAGCGGTGCGCTCATCACATGGGAAGGGCTTTGCTGCACCAACGTCAATCCCTATATGGGCGTCGCGACGGGGGCGATGGTGTATGGCGATAAAGGTTGTATCTTCTTCTCGCCTTCGGGCGGTGTGGATGTCTTTGATCTGTCAGGTAAGGCGATCCGTTCGTGGGACGCGAAATCGGGTCAGGCGGTCATCACCAACACCGACAACCGGACGGGCGGAGGTTGGAACGACACCACGAAAGAGCATCTTGAGAACTTTGCGGCGTGCATCCGCGCCAAAACGCCGGAGAAGGCGAATGCCCATGCCGAGATCGGCGTGAAATCCACCTACCTCGCGCTGGTCGGCAACATCGCCCAGTTTACGGGCGGCGCCCTTCGGGTCGATCCGGCGACAGGAATCCCGATCAGGAATCCGGAGGCGATGCGCCTGTGGGGCCGTGAGTACGCGAAGGGCTGGGAGCTGGTCTGATGCGTGAAGGCCTCCATGGCATCGACTATGCGGTGATCATCGCCTTCTTTGCCGCGATGATCGCCGTCGGGCTCTTCTTCAGCCGCAAGGCTAAAAACACGGATCTGTTCTTCGGGGGCGACAAGTCGGTCCCGTGGTGGCTGAGCGGCATCTCATTCTACATGAATAGCTTCTCGGCGCTCGCGTTCGTCATGTACTCCGCGTTGGCGTACCAATACGGATGGGTTCCGGTGACCATCAGCTGGCTGTCGGTTCCCGCCGTGTTGCTGGGTGCGCGTTTTCTCGCCGTGCGATGGCGGCGCGCCGCGACCCGCAGCCCGATTGACTACATCGCCGTGCGTTACACGCCGAAAATGTGCGGTGTCCTCGCCTGGCTGGGGTTGCCGATGCAGTTCCTCGACAATGCTTTCAAGCTCCTTTCGATCGGTATCGTCGTCGGTATCGGCATGGGGTTCCCGCTCGACTTGTCGATCGCCGTGTCCGGCGCGATTATTGTACTTTACACCTTCCTCGGCGGACTGAAGGCGACACTCGTTTGTGACTTCATCCAGTTTTTCGTCATTCTCGCAGTCGTTTTCGCGCTGCCGCCGCTCTGCCTGAGCCAGCTCGCCGCGCTTGATGGCGGTACGGGGATGGTCCACGGTTTTGAGGTCTTTCTACAGCGTGTTCCGAAAGGGTTCTTTGCCCTCACCGCCGGAAAGTACAACTGGGCGTACATGGTTGTCTTCTTCCTTCTCGTCGGCTCGACGCTCTCCACCAACTGGTCGCTCGTCCAGCGTTATTACTCGACCAAGAGTGAGAAAGATGCCAAGAAGATGGCCTATCTTGTTGCCGTGTTGCTCTTCCTTGGCCCGCCGCTCTTTTTCTTCCCGGCGATGGCCGCACGCATCTTTCTGCCGGAGGTGCCGGCGGACCAGATGAACGGCGTCTATGCCCTGCTTTGCCGGAAGGTCCTTCCCGTCGGGATGATCGGGATGGTGATCGCCGCCATGTTCTCCGCCACGATGAGCACGTTGGCGGGCAACTTCAATGCGGTCGCCTCCGTGATGACGAATGACCTCTACCGCCGGTTCGACCCGAACGCCACGCCGCGCCGCCTGATGATCGCAGCGCGCGTCGCGACGCTCATTACCGGCGCGCTGGTGATCGGACTGACCTTCCTGATGCAGTATGTGCAGGGGGCGGATGACCTCTTCAACCTCACCAACAAAGCGTTCGGCGTTTTCCTCCCGCCGATCGCGATCCCGATGCTGGCGGGCCTTTTCATCCGGCGGCTCTCACGCCGCGCCGGAATGGTCGGCCTGGTTGCGGGAATCGCGATGGGGCTCGCCGCGTTCATCGCCGGATCCCATTGGCCCGCCCTGCGCGAATTGATCCCGATGTACTGCATCACCGCAAGTACGACGCTCCTCGCGCTCGCGGTCGGTTCCCGCTTCCTGCCGGATTCCCCTGCGGATCGGGAGGCGGTTCACGCGTTCGTGGACAGGCTGGAGGCGTGACATGAAACCGGAATGGGTGGATCTCCAGGTCAATGGCTATGGCGGCATTGATTTCAATTCCGAAGGACTGACCGTCGAGCAGGTCTGCGCCGTAACGCGGCGTTTGGCGGAAGACGGCACGGCGTATTACCTGCCGACCTTTGTTACGGGCGATCCCGCCGTTGTTCTCGTCAATATCCGAACGGTCGCCGCCGCGCGGCGTGCGTTCCCGGAATGTCGCGACCGGATTTTGGGCATCCATCTTGAGGGACCGTTCATTTCGCCCGAACCGGGTGCTGTCGGCACCCATCCAATCGAATGGGTACGCCCGCCCGATATCTCGCTTTTCGATCAATATGCCGAGGCCGCGGATGGTGCGGTCAAACTGGTGACCGTCGCGGCGGAGATCGAGGGGATGCCCGCCTTCGTGAAAGCTCTGACGGAACGGGGTGTCGCCGTTTCGCTGGGACACCAGCTCGCCGCTACGCCTGACGAGATCGCGCCCTGCATCAGGGCAGGGGCCAAAGCGTTCACGCATCTAGGCAACGGCATCCCGAACCTGATCCCGCGCCACGACAACATCATTATGACGGCGCTTGCCGAGGATCGTGCCAGCGTCATGTTCATTCCCGATGGGCATCATCTGCCCGACACCATGCTAAAGGTCTATTGCCGCGCCGTTCCCATCGAGCGGCTGATCGCCGTCTCCGACGCGCAGTATCCGGCGGGGATGCCGCCGGGCGATTATCGGGTTTGCGGCGCGGACGCGAGACTCGAGCCCGATGGGCTGCTGTGGAATCCCGCGCGTAACTGCCTTGTCGGCGCAACCGCCCCCATGGCGAAAATGATGACGCTCTTGCGTGAACGGATCGGTCTGACCGATCGCGAACTGCGCCTCATCGGGATTGAGAATCCCCTGCGGCTGATTGGGTAACAGGGAACCCTTAACCTTCCTTTTGTTTTCCGGCGCGAGGCAAACAAACCCCACACCATCGTTCTTCAGACAAGATTATGAGGCTCGCCGGGACGGCTCGCCCAACCCGATCAGGGGAGATCAGTTCCGAACCCTCCAGAGCGTTCCCATCAAGCAGGTCTTCTCGCCTTGTTTCTCGGCCTGGTAATAGACCGTGAGGATCGTGTCGTCGGGCAATTGGACGGAGGCAGGATAGCCGAGGTCACCGTTCCAGTGGCCGGCCAACTTGATCTCGTTCTTGACATCCCACGTGCGTCCTTGGTCGTCGCTCAGGCAGGCGAATTCCCCCATGGCCCCCCAGCGTCGGCCATAGACGGAGAGAAGCTTGCCGTCCGCGAGGCGGATGAGGTGGGGCGGAAAACCGTCCAACCCCATCGGCTTGGCCACTGTCCACGTCTTACCGCCGTCGGCGCTCTCGGACTGGATCGATCCGAAGAAGGCGCCTTTCCTGTTTTCGCAACGGATTTGAACGACGATGCGTCCGTCGGTCGTTTCGACGGCATGCGGTTCATGGCAGTCGTTCAGGATGTTGATCTGCGCGGGGTGGGGGACTTCCCCGATCACCCGCCAGCTCCGGCCTTGGTCGCGTGACTCGGCGGCGACAATTTTCCCGATGCCCGCGCCGAGGTTCAGGTGGTCGGCGTCACCGCTCTTGCCGACATAGAGGAGACGTCCATCCTTCAGCTGGATGGGGCCGTGGGGCGTGGAACATGG
>DBXN01000047.1:0-2108 GCA_002309585.1 Verrucomicrobia bacterium UBA1211 | reverse complement strand
AATTGAGCCTCCACATCCGCCGGAGGCAGCTTCTCGTCGTGCAGCCACCAGTAGAACTGAGGCGAACCGGGCCTGAGCTTGGCCCGGTCGCGGATGGAACCGCGATAGGCGATGGAGGTGAACCACGCCATCACGAGCGTGCCATCGTCCAGCCCGATGATGCCGGAGTCACGGTCGTCGAGAATCGTGTTGCAGATGTTCACTGGGAGGCTCCATGTTTTTCCGCCGTCCGCACTGTGGATCATCTGCACTTTTCCCCACGGGCAGACATGCTCATCGCGGTCTCCGGAAAAAACGGCGATGAGCTCCCCGTTTTTCGTGCGGCAGACGGTCGGCCAGCCGATGTAACGCCCCGGCTCTTTGCAGAGCGCTTTCGTCCAGAGGATCTCCGCCCGAGCCTGTTCCTTCGGCGCTCCGTGAATGCGGCTCTCTCCCACGTTCTCCCACGGCTTCGCCAGTGGCACGGCGGTGCCGCTGATGCGGATGTCCTTGATCGTCCCGACCGTCTGGCTCGCATAAAACCCGACGCGTCCCGGCGTGTCCGGCACTTGGGCGTCATACAGTTTCGCGCCGTTGAAGAACACTTCCAGCGTCTTGCCCTTACGGACCAGTTTGGCGCTATACCACGTTTCCGCTTCCTGCGCCTTCCCGCCGACGCGCTTGATTTCGCGCAAGGCGCCGCAGTCGGAATATTCGCTGAGGATGGCGCTCCAGCGGTCATAATGGACGCCCAGGAAGGTTTCCGAATCGGTCGAGGCGATCACGAATCCGACAGCCATGACCCCCTCGGTTTTCGAAACAGAGTATCGGGCCTCCAGCGAGACGTCACCGTAACTTGCGGCATGATAGAACGCGTATGTCGGTGCCTTCGTGCCGTCCAACCGCAGCGTGCCGTCCGCTGTCACCTGCGCTTCCGGCGTCAGGACCGTCCACCGTTCAGGCGATACCACCCGATTTTCACTTTCCGCCGCACAGGCCAGGGCGACAAGCGCCACCAAAACACCAAACGCTTTTCTCATCTTCGTCCTTCGGTTTTTCGGCGAACGGGAAAGCTGCCCGTTCCACCACCTCATCATCGCCCGTTCCTAGTACGCGGTTGAGGTCCAGTTGAACCCTTCCGTGTGCGATCCGCCGTCCGCGCTGTCCCATGCTACACCTTCACACGAGACAACCACAACAAGGTTATTTACACCTTATCATTGAACGTTTCTGATAACAAGGAAAAATGGGAAGGCGGAACGGAGAATGGGGAACGGGCTGAGCGTTAAGTGGATGCCACAGGGAGGAGCCACGTCCCCGTTGCCCGTTTTCTTTCAATCCGCTTAACATTCAACCTCCCTTCAATCCCGGTTGTTTTCGCAAGCTCCGGTGTGGTATGCTAACGGATATGAAAAAACAGATTTGGGTTGGCATCGTTTTAGGGGCGTTGGCTCTTCATGCGGCGGAGAAGCGGGATTTCATCGAGTTTCTGCCGTCCTGCAAAAGGCATTACGCAGATAATGAGAAGTTGAACAACCGTACATGGGAACGGGCATGGACCATTCGTGATGAGCGTTTCAACTCCGTCACCAACCTCTTTCTGGATATCGACCGTCCCGAGACGTTTCCGCGCGAGTTGTTTGATTCCGCGACGAGCGCGGGTGCGGTGCGCGGGTGTTTCGGCTGGGGAAAGGCCGCGGTTGATCCCCGCTTCGCGAACGATGTGGAGCCCTGCACCGGGAAGGATGAACAGCCGGCGAAGATCGGCGTGCGGAAGATCGCGGCGGAGCGGTTGTTCAGCATGGACGAAGTGCGCTATGACTTTCTGCGCGAACAGCTGGCGGAGATCGAGGATCAAATCGCCGGGAAAATCGTTCTTCCGAAAGGCGCGGCGGATCAGCTGGATTCGCCCGAACTCATCATCAAGCCAGGCGAGACAAACGCTTTCGCGGTGATCCTGAGGCGGGTGGGAATGCTCTTGACCGATTACCGGGCGAGGGGCATCGACACAACGCCATTCGATGCCGACTACGCACGTTTTGCCGCGCTGGAGCGGCCGACCTCCGCCGACACCTTCTCCCTCTGCGATCTGCGCCGCCGGGTGATGTTCGCGGATCCCGCGCTGGCGA
>DBXN01000027.1 GCA_002309585.1 Verrucomicrobia bacterium UBA1211 | reverse complement strand
CCGTCGAACGTTAGCGAGACGATCGGAATTATCGGCGTTAAAAAGATTCTCCCACGTCACGCGCGCGCGGCGGCGAGGGTGTTGTAGAGCAACATGGTGATGGTCATCGGGCCGACCCCGCCGGGAACTGGCGTGATCAGGGAGGCGACCTGGCTGACGGAATCGAAATCGACATCCCCCGCCAGGCGGTAGCCCTTCGGACGGGAGGGGTCGGGGATCCGGTTGACACCGACATCGATCACCGTCGCGCCGGGCTTGACCATCTCGCCAGTCACCGTCTGGGGATGGCCCGCCGCGACGATGAGGATATCGGCCTGACGGGTGAAGGCGGCGAGGTCCCGCGTGCCGGTGTGGCAGACGGTGACCGTCGCGTTGCCTCCTTCGGCCTTGCGCATCAGCAGGTGGGCGACCGGCTTCCCGACGATGTTGCTCCGGCCGATGACAACGGCGTGTTTCCCGGAGGTCACGACCCCGGCGCGCACCAGCATCTGGATGATTCCGTGCGGGGTGCAGGGCAGGTAACAGCGCTCGCCGATCATCATCCGGCCCACGTTGACCGGGGTGAAACCGTCCACATCCTTCTCCGGGGCGATCGCGTTGATCACCGCGCTCTCATCGATCCCCTTCGGGAGCGGCAACTGGACCAAGATCCCGTGGACGGCGGGATCCCCGTTCAGGTCGCTTACGGCGGCGATCACCTCCCCCTGCGTGGCACTCTCCGGCAGGCGGATGTCACGCGAGAGCATGCCGGCATCGGCACACGCCTTCTCCTTGGCGGTCACGTAGGAGATCGAGGCGGGGTTCATCCCGACCAGGATCACGCCCAGACCGGGGGTGATCCCGCGCTCCGCCTTGAGTTTCGCGACCTGCGCCGCGATATCCGCCCGCATCTCGGCGGCCAGTTTTTTCCCGTCCAGTATCGTCGCGCCCATCGCGCACCTCCTAAAGTCCCAGATCCTCGTTCACCACCAGCACCACGATATCGGTCAGGCGGGGTTTCCGCTCCAGCACCGTGGTGGCCATGCAGATCCGGTCGGGCGAATCGCAATCCGCGCAGAATCCGGTTTTCGCGCACGGCGTCTGTTTGTTGAGCCGCATCGCGTTCGGGGGCGAGGCCAGCTGTTTGATCCGCCGATAGGCGTCGGGGATGCCACCGTCGACAATCTTGTTGCGGCCGACCACGATCATCACCTTTTTCGGCCCGAAGATCATCGCCGCGACACGGTTCCCGTTGCCGTCGATATTCACGAGGCAGCCGTCCTGCGTCACCGCGTTGGTTCCGGTCAGGAAGAGATCGCAGGTGAGCTGCCGCCGCATGATCACCATCTTCTCCTCGGGGATCAGGTCGGGACGGCCGTGGTCCAGCAGCTCCTTGCCCTGTTCCGCCAACCGTTCCCGCACCTTCAGTTCCGCGACGGAGAGGGACCCGCCGAACCCGACGGTTTCGGCGGTCCGCGCGTGCTCGATGACCGCCTCCGCCGCATCCTTCGCGGCGGGGCAGAAGCGCGCGGTGAACCGGCGGCGTTCCAACGCCTTCACCAGCGCGCGGCACTTCTGCTCCATCGGCCAGTCGTTCAACTGTTTCGCCTGCTCATTCATGGCCGCTATTTGTACGAGATCGCGTCAAACCCGACATCGATATAGGCGCCGCCACCCTTGTTGATCGTGTGGATGGCCAGGACGTTCTTACCCTGCTTCAGCGTCTTCTTAATGACCACCTGATCAAGCTCCACCGCTTCGTACTTGATGTTGTAGCCGGCCAGCTCGGCGATCTTCACCCCGTTCAGGTAGATCACCGTATCCTCATCGTAGAAGATATTCAGGGCGACCTCGGCGGGGATCTCGCCGTTAAACGTGAAGTCGCGGCGCAGCCAGATGTCGCTGCCGTTCCACGCGGTGCGGACCTTCGCGACCGGATGGTCGATGGCGATCTGACGGTTACCGAAACCGGCCTCACCCGTCTTCCAGGCGGCATCGTCAAACGCCGGCTCGAACCAGCTGGCGGAGGGCTTCTCAAACGTGTACTTCCACTTGGCGGCGTTCTTCTCCGAGGTCGGAAGGACCGGGGTCTGGACCATGACACGGGTATCCAGCGCGGCGTCATAGACCCGCTTGTGGAGCGCCTTCAGCGCATCGCGCGAATACTTCTCATGCTTGCGGTCATAGGTGACCAACCCATTGATCTCACCCTCGACATCGGTCGTCTGGGTGTAAACGGAGGCGGCCAGGCCGCTCTGGGCCAGTTTCGCGAGTTTGCGCATCAGCGCGGTATAGCGGGCGAACGAGGCGTCGGTCGTCTTATCGGAGACATAGCCCCAGTTCTTCTGCTGCCAGAGGTGACCGTCGATCGCGAGGCCGATGCCGCCGAACTCGCCGAGGACAGAAACGCGGTTCTCCATCACGGGGAACATGCCGGGGCCCGGATAGTTGTGCATATCGCGGGTATCGCCCACGCCGTAATCGTTCCAGCCCGAAGGGCCATCCACCAGACGGGTCGGATCATACCGTTTGACCCACTTCATGGTCATGTTGGTCTTCGCCTTGGCGGGCTGGCCCCAGCTCTCGTTGTACGGCACCCAAATGACGATGCTCGGATAGGTCTGGAGCAGATCCATCATCTCTTTCAGCTCGCTCCGGTAGAGCGTGTAGCGGTCCTCGGTATTGCCCCAGCCGGAAACCATATCCTGCCAGATCATGATACCGAGCTTGTCGCAGAGATAGTAGTAACGGAGCGGCTCGATCTTGATGTGCTTGCGCATCATGTTGAATCCGCATCCCTTCAGGAGGTTGATGTCATACGCCATCGCGTCATCCGACGGCGGCGTCAACAGCCCGTCCGGCCACCAACCCTGATCCAGCGTCCCCTGGAGGAAGAGCTTCTTGTTGTTGAAGTAGAAACGGGGAATGCCCTTCTCGTCCTTCCGCCACTCGATCTTGCGCATGCCGAAATAACCTTTGACGGTATCCTCGGCGCTACCGGCGGCCTTCAGGGAGATCACGAGATCATAGAGGTTCGGAGCTTCCGGCGACCACAGCTGCGGATTGTCGATCTTCATGACAACCGGCTCACCCCACGCGGTGACCGATCCGGTCGCGACCGTATCATTCCCGCGTTTCACCGTCAGGTTCACCTGGGCGTTGGCGAGATTTCCCGCCGCATCGACCGTGACGGCGACGGTACCCTTATCGATATCCGTCACCACCTTGTAGCCGGTGATGTGGGTCTTCGGGACGGTCTCCAGCCAGACAGTCTGCCAAATGCCGGAGACGCGCGTATACATGCAGCCACCGGGGTTCAGGTGCTGCTTACCGAGCGACTGGTAGTAGCCTTGGTCATTGGTGGGATCCCACACCGAGAGGACCAGCTCGTTCTCGCCCGCCTGAACGAAATCGGTAATGTCGAGGGTGAAGGGGAGATTCCCGCTCTCATGCGGAACATCGGTCACCTCCTCACCGTTGACCCACACCTGGGTCCGGAAATCGACAGCACCGAAATGGAGCAGCAACCGCTCGCGTTTCGCATCGACCGGTGCGGTGAAGGTCCGGCGGTACCAAAGTTGCTCCTGTCCGGTCATCAGCCGCTTCACCCCGGAGAGCGCCGATTCGATCGGGAACGGGACGAGGATCTCGCCGGCCCACTCCTCGGGCCGCTCGGCATCGCGCTTGTTGATGGCATACTGCCACAGGCCATTCAGGTTCTGCCACTTCTCGCGGACCAGATTCGGCCGCGGATACTCCCGCCAAGCGGACTCGGGGGTCATCTTCTCGCCCCACACCGTCATCAACGGATTCTCTTTCGGTTGATACGCGGCAAACGCCGTTCCCAACAGGCATCCTGCGATCACGCCCGCCCATCCAATTCTTTTCATACTACATCCTTTTCAGTGTGTTGTTGGAAATAAAATGATTATGCCGATTTTCGGGGCGACACGCAAGGCATTTGTCATGCGCCCCACGCAATTCACCATCGAAGGTCATGATGGTTGAAAACAACTATTTTAAACAACTTTTTCTGTCCGCGCGGGCGAGTTAGCCCGCGAACAAAAAAACCGAGGCGGCGCGGATGCGGCCACCTCGGCTTTCCGAATGCCATCGGGTTGGAATAATTATTCCTTGTCCAAGCCCTTCTCGGTCAGGTACTCCAGCACCTTCCCGACGGAAGACAGCTTCTCGGCATCCTCATCCGGGATTTCCTTGCCGAATTCCTCTTCGAACGCCATGATCAGCTCGACGGTATCCAACGAGTCCGCGCCCAAATCATCGATGAACGATGCATCCGGCGTGACCTGCTCGGCATTGACGCCCAGCTGCTCAACAATGATCTCTTTCACCCGCTCTTCAAGTTTGCTAGCCATTTGACTCTCTCCTTGACTTGTTCTCTTGTTACTGCCGCGGCGCGGAGCCGCGCCAATGGTTGACTACATGACCATGCCGCCGTTCACGCTCAGCACTTGGCCCGTGATGTAGGAGGCCTCATCGGAAGCCAGAAACGCCACGGCCTTGGCGATATCCTCCGTCTCGCCGAAGCGGGCCATCGGAATCAATCCAAGGTAGTTGCTACGCACCTCTTCGGGAAGGGCGTCGGTCATCTTTGACTTAATGAATCCGGGGGCAACCGCATTGGCGCGGACGCCACGGCTTGCCAACTCCTTCGCGGTGGATTTCGTCAGGGCAATCACACCCGCCTTCGAGGCGGAGTAGTTGCATTGACCGGCCCCACCGATCAGGCCGACGATTGAAGCGATATTGACGATCGCGCCGGAACGCTGGCGCATCATGGGCTTGGCAACCGCCCGCGAGAAGAGGAACACGCCCTTGAGGTTCACGCGCAGCACGTCGTCCCACTGCTCTTCGCTCATGCGGATCAGGAGCGTGTCTTTGGTGATGCCCGCGTTGTTGATCATGATGTCGATCCGGCCGAAGGCCTTGATCACGGCATCGATGCAGGCGTTCACGGCCTCGCCGTTGCCCACATCCACGGCCAGCGGCAACGCCTTGCGCCCCAGCGCCTCGACCGCCTTGACCGTCTCGTCCAGCCACTCGACCTGAAGATCGCACACGGCGACATCCGCGCCGCCCGACGCCAACTTCAAAGCGATGGCCTGACCGATTCCACGCGCCGCGCCGGTCACAACCGCGATTTTTCCATCAAACGCACCCATTTTCAATTCTCCTTAACTTAACCACTCACCCGCGCTGCGCATAGGCTTCGACCGATGCCACATCCGTCACCGCCGACGCCGCGACCGTCTTGTCAATCCGTTTCATCATCCGGGCCAGCACGCCGCCGGGGCCGAACTCGACGATCTCGGAAACTCCTTCCTTGACCGCCGTCTGCATGCAATCCAGCCAATGGACCGACTCGGTCACCTGCCGCAGCATCGTCTCCTTGATCACCGCCGGATCCTTCGCGTGGAAGGTCCCGCTGACATTCGCCAGCACCGGGAAGGTCGGCGCGCTGAAAGCGATCCCGTCCAGCACCGCGGCCAGTTTTTCCCGCGCGGGCTGCATGAATTTGGAGTGGAAGGCCCCCGCGACCGTCAGGGTGATCGCCTTAATGCCGGCCGCCTTCGCCGCCGCCTCGCAAGCCGCGATCTCCTCCTTCGTTCCGGAAAGAACCGTCTGCGCCGCCGTGTTCAGATTGGAAATCCCGCAGCCGCTCGTCTCGCACAGCGCCTGCAGCTGCTCCGGCGTCGCCCCCATGATGCTGATCATTCCGCTGGGCTGCGCCTCGCAGGCCTCCTGCATAAACCGGCCGCGCGCCTCCAGCACCTTCAGGGTGGACTCAAAATCCAGAACCCCCGCCACGTGCAGCGCCGTCCACTCGCCCAGACTTAACCCCGCCGCCATCGCGAACGAGACATCCGGGCACCGTTTCTTAAAGGCTTCAAACGCCGCGACGCTCACCACGAAGATCGCCGGCTGGCAGACGTTCGATTTGGTCAGCTCCTCTTCGGGCCCCTCAAAGCAAACCTTGGCCAGATCAAATCCCAGCACCGCATTGGCACGGGTGAAGAGATCGGCGATTGCGGGATCTTCCGCAAAATCCTTACCCATTCCGGGCGTTTGCGCGCCCTGACCCGCGAACACACAACATTTAACACTCACGCGAGAGACTCCTCTGGCTGTCCGAAAATACCACACGGAACGGTCTTTCCCCGTTCCAAAACGCTCCCTTCCCGCAGAAAGAGGACAATACGGTATCAAATTCGGACCCAAAAAGCGATAATATTTTTTCCATCCGGCCCTAGG
>DBXN01000169.1 GCA_002309585.1 Verrucomicrobia bacterium UBA1211 | reverse complement strand
GCGGCCCGAACAAACCGGCGCCGAGGGGTATCCGCTCGCCCCGAATCTGCTGGACCAGTGGGAGACCGAGGACGAACTCGTTTCAGAGACGATCGCCACCGGAACCAACGGGTTGGCGATCGGTCGCGTCACCCTCCCCGCGGGTGCGTACCGCCTGGTCTTTGAGGCGAAGGATACCGCCGGGAAACCGGTCAACGCCAGACAGACGTTGGTCGTGCTGGATCCGGAGAAGAGCCAGCTGAAGATGAATATCCCCGAATGGTTCCGCATCGAGAAGACCACGCTCAATCCCGGCGAGACGCTTCGCGCCTATTGGGGAACCGGCTACCCGAGCGGCGTCATGCGGCTGGAGATCCTGCAGGGTTCGCGGGTCTGGCGTTCGGAACGGATCGGCGGGAAACGGACGCAGCAGTTTTTCGAATTTCCCATCACAGAGGCGATGCGCGGCGGGTTGACGCTCCGGACGCTGTTTATCCGGGAAAACCGCATCTATACCCACACCGAACGGATTGAGGTGCCGTGGACGAACAAGCGGCTGGATCTTCACTGGGAACACCATGCCCTCCAGACCGACGCCGACCGGAAAACCATCTGGCGGGCGGTCGCCACCTTGCCCGAGGGGGAGCCGGTGCCGACCGGATGGATCGCCACCCTCTATGACCGGTCGCTGGATGAGGTTGCGGAACCCAACTGGCCGGATGCCGGTTTCCGCCGGGAGTTCCGGCGGGAGGCCTACGACACCTACGCCGTCTCCTTCGTCAATGCGAACCGGATCCTTTCGCCGTCCGCGCTCCAACCGGAAATCGCGCCCGACGAGCAGTTCCCCTGGATTCCGAAAACCCTCCTGCGGGTCGCCACTCCCACACCGGTTTCCACCGGTCCGGAGAATGGTTATACCTACCCCTTCCTCTCCCCGTCCGTTCCGGATACGCCGCTCTCGGCGGTGGGCAACCTTCCGGTCTTCCGGGCGAACACCCATGCCGCCTCCTGTTTCATGGCGGGTCTTACCGGCGATGCCGAGGGAAAGGTCTCTTTCGATTTCACAACCCCGCCCGAAACCTCGGTTTGGCGGTTCAGGGCGTTCGCCTATGACGCCGACCTGCGTTCCGGCACGCTCTGCGCCGATCTCACGACCCATCGGATGTTCGATGTCGCGGTCGATCTCCCCGGCCACCTTCATGAGGAGGATATGTGGCGGCTTGTCGTACGGTTGGCCCGGAACCCGACGGAGGAAAACGCCAAAGGACCGGTTACGGTCTCCGCGCGGTTTCATCCCATCGACCGTTCCGGAAAACGGGGACCGTCCCTCGCGCTCGCACAACCGGTTCGCACCGTTGAACTTGCGCCTGACGGAACATGCGTCTGTGAATGGCAGATCCAGATTCCCCGCGACATTCTCTCATTGAATTACCGGCTGGAAGTCTCTTCGCCGGGCTTCACCGATTGCCGGGAGGGGGACATCCCGGTGTCGCCGCAGAATCGGGACGAGGTGGTTTGCCATCCCATCATCCCCGTCGGCGGCTCTTCCCGGGATATCGTCCTTGAATCGCTTGGCGACAATCCCGCCACTCGCCTGACCCTCCGGATGGTGGGGGACCCGCTTGGACTGGTTCCTTATGCCCTCTCCGCCATGACGCGGACGGAAGACGCGTTCCCGGAGGGTAGGATTCAGCGGCTTGCCGCGCGGGTGATCGGTCGGCGGTTGCGTGAGTCCCGTCCGGATCTCCTTGCGATGGCGCCGCTTTTGGCGGGTGACGGCTCTTCCGATACCGCGGTCGAAGAGGCGGTTCGGGAACTCGGCGAGCTCCAGTTGCCGACCGGCGGATGGCCGTGGATTTCCGGTTCGCCGCAGAATGACTCCTTCACGCTGGACGTGTTGGAAACCGTTGCGGATCTGTTCGAGTGGGGGCTTGACCCGAAAACGATTCCGTGGCTCGCCGCATCGGTGGAGGCGTTGGACCGGCGGATCGCGGAAACGCGCGCGGACGAAACCGTCCCGTCGGACATCCGGCCGCTTTATGTCCGGATGCGCTTGGCGGTCGCCTGCCCGTTGCCGTCAGCCGCGCGGGACCGGTTGCGGGACACGCTTGATCAGGCGGTCGCCTCCGCCGCCGACCGTCCGATCGCCGATCAGGCCCGTCTGGCGATCGCCCTCGCGTTGGGCGATCGGCGGGATGTCGCCCGAACCTTGGCGGAGCCGCTGCGCGATGCGGTGAGAGCGGAGAGCGCGCATCCCTCCGGTGATCCCGGACGGACGGACGGAGCGTGGTCCGACAATCCGACCGTCCGGCTGGCATTGCTCTGGCGTTGTTTCCGGTTGACTTTGGAGGATCCCCGGCTGGATCGCGATTGTCGGAACGCGTTGCTTGCCCGCAACCGGCTGGGCGATTGGGGCGATCCCGCCGCGAATCTGAGCGCCGCGCTGGCGCTGGCGGGATACACCGTTCCGAAGGCCGATATCGGCAAACTGGCGATCAAGGTTGGGGAACGAACCCTTCAGCCGCCCGCCGACGCCGTGGCGCTCGGCTTTTGGCAGACCGATCCCGTCACGGGCAAGATCCCGCCCGCATGGCGGAACCTGACGGTGACCGATCAAGGGACGGGCGACGCCTGGTGCGGGCTTTACGCGCGTACCCCTTCGCCGGTCAAAGCCCTTCCTGTCTCGGAGACCGCCCCGCTCGGTATCAGGAAAGCCTACTTCATCCGGCGGCACACCGCGCGCGGTTCAGAATTGAATCCGGTCAAGGGGGATATCCCGCTCGGGAGCGAGCTGGTCTGTCGGCTTGAAATCCGCGCCGACCGGACCTTTGAGTCCGTCCAGCTTCAGGATGACTATCCCGCCTGCGCCGAGCCGGTCCACCGCTATCCCTTCGCGGGCAGACAGGGGGATTTATCCTTCTTCGCCGTTCCCGATCCCTGCCGCTTCACCTTCCTGATTGAGCGGCTTCCCCGCGGGATGCACCTGCTGGAGTATACCTGCCGCATCCGGCACGCCGGGCAGTTCTGGAGCGGTGTCGCGGAACTCGCCTGCCGTTACGCGCCCGAGATCGCCGCCACCAGCAACGAGACAACCCTCACCGTCACGCCCTGACAAGCCGGCAACCGGATAGAATCGTTATCAACGCGCATGAAGCGATCAGATGTCTTATCGGTATCATCATCAATCCCTTTCATAAAATACACTCTGTCCTGTGATGAAACAACCAACTGTTCCGTTACTGTAGTCCGGATTTCCGGGGAGACGCATCTACGGCTCCTTTTGGGATAATTTCCCCTGTTGCGGTAAGGTAAGAAACGGTTCTCCCTGGCAAATTCGTTACCGTAAATGCGTTTTTAAACAAAGTGCGATAAGTACAATAGCAAGTCCGTTTATCCTTTCGGCGCAAGTGATAAATCATTCCATTTTTTTGCCTAATTTGTCCAAGAACGGCTTCAACTAACCATAAGCCAAGAAAGTCAATTTTGGCAACAGGATCATTTCTGATGAAGGCATAAGGATTGGGTTCCATATCAAACATTTCT
>DBXN01000128.1 GCA_002309585.1 Verrucomicrobia bacterium UBA1211 | reverse complement strand
ATCCATGCGATGGTGCTGAGGATGCGTCCCGCCCACATATTCCGGGGAAAGGCTTTGAAACACGCCGCCGACCGTTCCGGCCACACCCACACCACGATCCCGGAAAGCGCCAGCACCACGCCCAACAGATAACACCATACCGACAACGACATAACAGGCTCCAACCCTTTTCGTTTAAAATGAATGCCCTCATTATATACGAACCGGTCCTAGATGAACATAGGAAAATGAGGATGGTGACGTGCGGCCAGCAAAAACCTTGGATTGTCCCCAAGAGCCTAGGGCAGAACCGGATGTGGCAAGGGCGCCCTCGCCCTTGCGGCAAGGCCGATGTCTCGGCTGTGAAAACACTTGACCCGTGGGTGAAACCGTACTTAAATGTGTACTGTGATTGATGGTGAGGTATTAGGGAGATTGTCATGAAAGGATTGCTCATTATGGTATCGGCACTTTGCGCGACGCTTGCGATGGCGGAACGCCCGTCAACGCTGATGTATGTCGGGGGATATACGAAAACCGGGAATACGGAAGGCATCCACATCTTCTCGGTCAATCCCGACACTGGCGCATACCGTTTCATCCGCGCGATTCCGGGCACGGAACAGGCAACCTACCTCTGCCTCAACCGGGCGAAAACCCGTCTCTATGCGGCCATGCGCGACCCGAAAAATCCAGATGGCCGACATTCGGGCGCCCTTGCCGCGTTCGCGGTGAAAGGCGATGATTTGGAACTGATCGGCATCCAGTCCGTCGGACAAACCACCGTCCCCTGCCATCTCGCGCTGGACCCTTCCGAGCGAACCCTTGTCTGGGCGGAATACACCGACGCGTTTTTCGGCACGTGCGAACTGGACGCCAACGGGAATGTGACGGACCGCGTCCAGCGGCTCCAGGACACGGGTGACGGTCCCAACAAGCCCCGTCAGGACAAGGCCCACGCCCACTGGGCCGGCGTCACGCCGGACGGAAAATTCCTTTGCCTGAACGACCTCGGCATTGACCAGGTGAAGGTGATCGATTTTCCGAACCGCACAGCCGGGCTCAAGGAACTTCCCGAAAAAACCATCCATACGGAACCCGGCCTCGGTCCGCGTCATCTCGTCTTCCATCCGAACAGAAAACTCGCTTTCCTCATTTACGAACTGAAGAACAAGATCACGGCATTCCGGTATACGGGCGACCGCTTCATCCCGCTCGACACCTATTCGACCCTCCCCGCCGATTTTACTGGGGAGTCCAAATCCGCCGCCATCAAACTCTCGGCTGACGGCACACGTCTCTTCGCCTCGAACCGGGGCCACAACAGCATCGCCGTTTATGCGGTCAACCCTGAAACCGGCACCCTAACCCCGCTTGCGTTCAATCGGCTGGAAGGGGCCTTCCCCCGCGATTTCCAACTCCTCCCGGGCGAGAAGTTCATGGTTGTCGGGCATAAGACGAGCGACAATTTCATGATGTACGCCTATGACGCCAAAACCGGGAAACTCGCCCCCGTCGGAAATCCTTTCCCGATCTACCATCCCACCTGTTTCGTGTTTTAACCGGGAGCATTCCTATGGCACTTCGACTCTCTCTCCTCTCATTCCTCCTGCTCTATCCGTGTGTTAGGACAGAAGCCGCGCCGACGTTGGAGAAACCGCTCCGGGTGTTGGAACTGCCACCCGGACCGGGAAATCCGCGTAACAGCGAGGGCGACCTGATCCGGCTGAAAGACGGCCGAATCCTTTTCATCTACACCCATTACACCAAAGGGAAGGGCGATGACCATGACCCCGCCTGCCTCGTCTCGCGTCTCTCGTGGGATGGTGGACTCACCTGGTCGAACGATCCGGTCGAGGTGGTCAAAAACGAGGGCGGAATGAATGTGATGAGCGTCTCGCTGCTGCGGCTAAAGAGTGGGGAGATCGCTCTCTTCTATCTGCGCAAAAACTCACAGTCCGACTGCCGGCCCCACTTGCGGATTTCCACCGACGAAGGAACAAGCTGGTCCGATCCGGTCCCGTGCATTCCCCCATCTGACAACGCCTACTACGTTCTGAACAACGGCCGCGCCACGCAACTGAAAAGCGGGCGCATCGTCCTTCCGGTCTCCTGGCACGCCTCGCGGGATGGCCGCATCGCCGATTGGAACGGCGAATTGACCTGCTTCCTTTCAGATGACAACGGGAAGAGTTGGCGGCAGGGTCCGCCCCATTTCAAGACCTTTGACGCGAACGGGAAACGGGTCACCTCCCAGGAACCCGGCATCATCGAGCTGAAGGACGGAAGGGTCATGATGTACGCCCGGAGTTCCAATGGCGAGCAATGGGTTTGTTACTCCAGTGACGGATGCGAGACCTGGACAACTCCCGCTCCCAGCAACATTAAGTCCCCCTGTTCCCCTGCGACCATCAAACGCCTCGCCAACGGCGATCTTTTCCTCGTCTGGAACGATCACGGCCGATTCCCGGAGATGCGGACACACGGCCCCTCTTGGTCGTCGGGCCAGCGTTCCCCCCTCTCCGTCGCGATCTCGAAGGACGAAGGCAAGACATGGAAATCGAAGGTATTGGAGGGCAATCCAGATGGTTGGTATTGCTACACGGCGGCTTTGGAGGTGGACGATCATCTGATCCTCGCCTACTGCGCCGAAAAGATGCTCCAGCATTCACGGATAACGCTGGTGCCGACCGCGTGGCTCTACACGCCGGAACCGGTTTCCGCGCCGCCCCCGGACGCGAAAAAACCTTATCTGAACGGATTCTTCAACGACTGACCCCTCTGCTCTTCAACCCTTTAACTTTACCTCTTGCATATGCGCGTAGACATCCTTCTCAAAGGCGGAACGGTCATTGACGGAACAGGGGTGGCGGCCCGTCAGGCGGACATCGCGATCACGGATGACCGTATCACCGCCGTCGGCGATCTCTCCTCCCTTCAGGCCGAAAGGGAAATTCCCGTGGCGGGATTGACCGTTTGCCCAGGTTTTATTGATGCCCACAGCCATTCGGATGCCTATCTGCTGATTGAGCCGGATGCCCCCAGCAAACTTTCGCAAGGCGTCACCACAGAGGTTAATGGTCAGTGCGGCGGTTCAGCCGTCCCGAAACTCGGTGAAGCGCGACTCTCTTCGGATTGGGCTTCGCAAACCTACCCGATCCGCCATATCGCACCGAACGGTGGCGTTTCCGCCCGCACGGCGGATACCGTCGGCCCGACCTGGAGTACGGTCGCCTCCTACCGCGCCTTATGGGACGCGGTTCGCCCGGCGATTAACACCGTCCAGTTCATCGGCCACAACACCCTCCGCGCGGGGGTGATGGGCTACGCGCCGGAACAGGCGGGCCCTGACCAGATCCGCGCGTTGCGCCGTGCGTTAGAACAGGCGCTTGATGAGGGGGGATGGGGCCTCTCCACCGGACTGCTTTACCAGCCCGGCAAATACGCCACTCCCGAAGAGGTCAAATCCCTCGCCGAAGTCGTCGTGGCCAAAGATGGCATGTACGCTACCCACATGCGGAGCGAAAGCGCGCGGCTGCTTGAGGCGGTTGACGAGGTGTTGGATTTGGCCCGCGCCACCGGCATCCAAATTCAGATTTCCCATCTGAAAACCTCCGGGAGGTCAAATTGGGAGAAGATCGAACCGCTTCTGGAAAAGCTGAACAATGCCCGCGCGGAAGGCATCAACCTTCACAGCGACCGTTACCCCTATGTGGCTGCGGGAACGGAACTGGACATCGTCTTCCCGGATTGGGCCGGTGCGGGCGGACGCGATCCGGAACTGGCGCGGCTGGCCGACCCTGAAACCCGAAAACAGATCATTCGTGAGATCGACGCTTCAGGACGGGATTGGTCAACCGTTATGATCGGCGGCGCGTGGAGCGACACCGTCGCGCCCTTCTCCGGAAAGACGGTAGCAGAGGCCGCCGAGACCCTGCGCCTCACACCCGGAGAAACCGTCTGTCTGTTTGTTGAAAAAGACCTCACTCGGACCGGTGGATTCTTCTTCGGGATGTCCGAAGCCAATCTCCATCGGATCTATGAACAGCCCTGGATCACCTGCGGCAGTGACGCCTCCCTGCGTGCCCCGACCGGCCCCTTGGGTGCCGACCACCCCCATCCCCGCGCCTACGGCAGTTGCCCGCGCTTCTTCCGTCTGCTGACAGGCCGCATCGATGGATTCGCCGCCATCTGCTCCGATGAGGAGGCGATCCGGCGGATGACCGCCCTTCCGGCGGAAATCTTCAGGTTGAAGGGACGGGGTGTTATCCGGGAAGGCGCCTTCGCCGATCTCGTTGTCCTGGACCGCACCCGATTCCGCGAAACCGCCACCTATACCCACCCCCACCGTTTTTCAGAAGGGGTCGAGAAGGTGTTCGTCAACGGCGCGCTCGCCTATGACAACGGCGTATTCACCCCCAACCGCCGCGGCCGCTTCCTCGAACGGAAGGCATAGCCCCCCGCACCATCAACGGTGAACACTGATCATTGATCACTGATCACTTCCCCCTTCCCCTTAACTTAACCTTTTAACCCTTTAACCTTTTAATCTTATTTAGGGTCGTTTTTGAGGCGGATGCCGACATCGACCCGTTCCAGGGTCATCAGCTGCTCGGGCGTGGGATCCTTCAATTCGGAGACGCGAAGTGACTGACGCTCCAACGCCTTTTCAAAACGGTTGCGCACCTCGCGGCCGTTACCGAAGTGGCGGTCGCGGTCCTTTGTGGTGACGCGGAACCAAGGATCCAGCCACTTCTCCACATCATCCGAGAGGATATATTTGTTCTTTTTCGCCATCTGGCGGAATATTTGAGCGAGTTCTTCGGCGGAATAGTCTGGAAACTCGATCGTGCGGTTAAAGCGGCTCTTCAAGCCGGGATTGGCCTCCATGAACCGTTCCATATCCTGCGTGTATCCGGCCAAAATGACAACCAGGCGGTCGCGGTCATCCTCCATGCGCTTGATGAGGGTGGCGATCGCCTCCTTCCCGTAATCCCCTTGCACTCCCTCGGTGAGAGCATACGCTTCGTCAATGAAAAGCAATCCGTCGATCGCCTCGTCGATCTTCCGGTTGGTCTTCATCGCCGTCTGGCCCACATATTCGGCCACGAGTCCGGAACGGTCGGTCTCGACCAGTTGACCCCGCTCAAGAATCCCAAGTGCGCGGAAAATCTTGGCCATAATCCGGGCGACAGTGGTTTTGCCGGTACCGGGATTCCCGGTGAAGACAAAATGATAGGACATCTTCGCAACATCCAGCCCCTTCGCCTTGCGCTCCTTCGCCATCTTGCACCATGCGACAAGCCGCCGTACTTCCGCCTTCACCGGCGCCATACCGACCAGCGCGTCAAGTTCCGCCAGCGCCTCCTCCACAGTTGGCGCATGCTCCTGTTCCGGCGGCTTCAGATCGACATCCGCCACCGTCAACGTGGTGAGGTCCTCGGGGGTCGGATTCTTCGCCGAGGCGAGCCGCATCGCCTGTCGCTCGACGGCGTTCTCGAAGAGATTGCGCACGAACCGCCCATTCCCGAACTGCTTATCCCGTTTCCGGGTCAACACCTCAAGCGCCGGCACGAGATTGCTGTCAAGTTCAGGCGCGAGGACATATTGGTTTTTCTTCGCCCGCATCCGGAACATTTCGGCCAACTCCGCAGCGGAGTAGTCCGGGAATTCCAGATAGCGATTGAAGCGGCTCTTGAGACCGGGATTCGTGTCGATGAATGTTTTCATGTCATCCGTGTAACCGGCCACAATGACAACAAGCCGGTCGCGGTCATCTTCCATGCGTTTAAGGAGGGTGGCGATCGCCTCCTTCCCGTAATCCCCCTGTCCGCCCTCGGCGAGAGCGTAGGCCTCATCCACAAAGAGGACCCCGTCGAGTGCCTTATCCACCACCTTGTTGGTCTGTTCGGCGGTCTGGCCGACGTAACCGGCCACAAGTCCGCTGCGGTCGGTCTCCACCAGGTGGCCCTTCTTGACGATGCCAAGGGCATGATAGATTTTCGCCATGATCCGGGCGACGGTCGTCTTGCCTGTTCCGGGATTGCCCGTGAAGACCATGTGGTATGAGATCGGCGCGACTTTGAGACCCGCCTCTTTCCGCTTCTGCGCCACCTGCACATACGCAACGAATTTTTTGACCTCCTCCTTCACGGGCTGGAGTCCCACCAACTCATCCAGCTCGGCCAACGCCTCTTCAACCGACACCGCATTGGTGCTGGCGGGCGAATAGGTGACGCCTGCGGGAAGTTGGGGCTCTTCGCCGTTTCCCTTCTTCGAGGTGACCTTGTCCGCAACCGTCTTCGGCGTGACGACGACCTCCTGCCCAGAGGAATCTTCGATCTTGAACGGTTTCACGAAAGAGAGAAGTGCGCACAACAGAAGGAAAGCCGGTCCCAGCACCGCAAGGATCTGACGGGGGAAGGTGTCGGAACGGCTGACCACCACCTTCACGACAATGAACGGCAGAAACAGGATTGCCGCCCAAATAAAGGTACTGAGCATCCGATCTTCCGAAAGCGAGAGCGCCAGCGCAACCATGAGCCCGATGTCCACGAGGCATCCCAGCCCCGTCGCGGCCCATTTCCCCATCTGCTTTTTTGTCCCGTTCGCCATAACACCCCGTCCCTTCCGCCGTAAGCACCCATGCAGAGGTCTTCAACAGACTTTACTTCTTCAGCAACTCCACAATCGCCCGTGCCAACACATCCCGATGCGCCTCCATCGGCGCAGGATCGACCGTGAAATCGGTCAACGACGTATACACCGTCTTGGGAACGATCAGTAACTCCTCATACCGCTTTTTGGCATCTGGGGAGAGCTTCGCCGCCTTCTCCGCAATCAGCCGTTTCAGCATCGCGAAATACTCGTAGTCCTCGATGCCGTCACGCATCATCTCCAGACGATAACTGGCGTTCGGTCCGGCGAGCACCGCCTCCTCCTGCCGGGCATCGGCGGCGGCCAGCGGCGGATAGAGGAACCGGCCGTCGCCATTCCCCCAGGGCCGTTTCGTTCCGGACGCCAAGCTGCCGTCACCCACCCAGCTCATCGCGTCCGTGTAGGGATTCTGAGGTCGGGCCGGATCCGGAAAGGCGGTGTTGCTCGTCCACCACAGAGTCTCCCAAATCAGGATCCCGGTCACATTCTCACCCCACGTCTGCCACAGCCAGAGACGCATCTCGGAACCGGGATGATCGATGAATTCGGTCACGAACGGAGCATGGGGCCCGCAGCAGACATACCACCAGAACTGATCGCCCGCCGCCCTACGCTCGGCCTCGCCTTTGACATGGAGCGACGGCGTAAGCGGCACCCAGAGGTTCGGACCACCGGCGAGTTCCGGTTCGACCTGTTCGGTGAGCATCCGGCGCAGCCCAGGGGCATGCCGCTTGAGCGTGTCGAATCCCTTCATCACAAAGGCGTAATCTTTGGTATCCGGCTCGTCGAACCAGTAGACGTAGGCTTTCTCCAGCCACCCTTTCTCCTTCAGATGCGACTCAATACCCTTGAGGTATTTCCCCATCAGGAGATCATATTCCGGCGAGTCGCCGGGATAGCCCAAAAATGAAGGCTCACGCCGGGATTGGAAGGTTCCGCCACCCAGACCCGCCACATGCATGACGAACGCATTGAAGTGATAGACGTCAAACGCACGTTCCATCCCGGCATCCCACTTCGCCCAATTGAACACAGGCTCAACCTTGGCGAGATCGACCGGTTCGAACGGCTCGCTTATCACGACCTTGCCGCTCCCACAATCGGTCACCGTAAAATCATCCAGCCAAAGCGTTCCTGTCGCAACACCCGGCTCCTGATAACCGGCCGGGAAAAAGGCGAAACGCACGAAGGCCGCATCTTGGGCGAACGACGTGACCGTATTCTCAAAGGTCTGCCATTCGGCGTTCCCCTGAATGGAAATGTCGTTGTTGCATCCGCTCATCCAGGATCCGTCCGCCCGGAGGTGATTGACGGAGAAGAGGAACTTCTGCCCCTTGTCGGTCTTATGCTTGAAGGTGATCTTAAACCCTTTCGCGGAAATCTTCAGCGGATCTCCCTTATAGATTGCGTGGGGATTCCCGGTCTCGGTATCGTCAACGATCTTCCGCGAACTCTTACCGGAAGCCTTCACCTCCGAATCGCAGACACCGCCATCCCACTCGGACAGGCCTTTCCAGGTCACGCTCCACGAGTCCAGCGGTGCCGGATTGTAGGGTGAGATGTGATGGTCGGACAACGCTTTCAGATAAAGGTCGACAACCGAACGCCGGTCTTCCTCTTTCGTCAGTTTGTGATACCGATAGATATTCCCGAATCCACAGCCAAGCGACGCCTCACACGTCATCGTGTCCGGCAAAACGAAATCATACACCTCGACATTGAGGATCAGCGGGATGGCAATCCCGCCATCGGCCTTGACGGTGATCCTTCCGCGATAGATGCCCGCCGGGGTTTCGCGCGGCGGTTTCACCCGAATCCAAAACGGCTGGTTTTCACCCGCCGGGACATCCAACCGTCCCTCCTGGGGCAGCAGGGGATCCGGCCAGAGCCCTTTGCAACCGGTCGCGTCCGTCGGGAGTTGGACCGGAACATACCCGACCCGGAGGACCTCAATCGCCTCTGCCGGAATCCGGCTTCTGCCGAAGATCAGCGGAGAGGTCTCAATCAGCACATTCGTTAAAGCGACATTCGGCGTCAGCACCAGCTGAGTCGCCTCGCACTCGTTTTTCGCCGTACGAATCGCCAGGGATTTCGCAACCTTCTCGGGCAAGGCGCGGAAACGGGGAATCTTCCATCCCGACGACGCCCGCCATACATTCAGCGCGGGATGGCTCACGGGGAGAAGCTCGCCATAACCGCTATCGAAATACGAAGGTACGGTCACCTCCCCGAACGCCTGAAACGCATCCCCGATCGCGATTTCGGTCCGCCAAGTGCCCGAAGGCGGCGGCGCATACGGAACCAGAACATCGTATATGCCCGGCGCGGGCAAGTTCACCGCCATCGCATTGGTGTAGGCGGGACGGCCTTCCGCTGAAAAAACCACACAGGCATTGGTCTCGACGGCTCCACCCGTCGCGTTACGGACGAAGAGCGAAACCAGATTCTCGCCGCCGGGAAGCGGATTACCCAACCCGCGCAATTCGACGGCCAGCTTTGGATCGTGTTTCGTCACCTCAACATAGTCGGTCTCGCCCTCAAACGAAACCGGCGTGCCGGACACGGTCGCCTCGAAGCCATAGCTGGGAATCTGAAGATCGGTCTCTTTCGCGGCGCGCAACCGTACCAACAGTGCCTCGGCCGGTAGCATAGCGGCGGGAACGGCATAGGGTTCGGAAGTCTTGTTGTCCACATATCCGAGTGCCGTCCACTCCTTTCCGTCCTTCGACACATCCACAAAGACCTTTCCCCTCACGTAATAACCGCACGAAACCTTCACCGTCGCGTTGGAGAAGGTTCGGCCGGTCAACTCGTGTTTGTAAACAATAACCGCACCGTCGGAAAGACACCAGCGGTCGGTATTGAACCGGGCGTCCCGGAAGCGGAACAACGGCCGGCTGTGATTTCGCCCGACGCTCGAAAGCGGCGCGTAAAACGTATAGGTATTCTGATCAATCACCTCGCCTGCGCCCAGGGTCAATCCCTCTTTCTGCCGATAGACGGGCGTGACGGGAACAAGCGACACCCGGTCGAAGAGCACCTCTCCGGACATGTGCCACTGGCCCAAGCGGAAGGTTTCGGGCGAAACATCCTTCCCGACCGGCGCACAGAAGACATTGGCAAACGGCGTCCACTCCTCTCGGGGAATGCCGACATCGACATTGACCCGCCGCGGCCCCGAAACGACCGTTCCGCCTTTCGCATTAACGGAACGCGCCAAGAAGGAGAAACGGAAACAACGATGCGGGGGAAGTTCGAGCGCATCGGATTCCCACGACGCCTCATTCCGCCCATCGCCGGCAATCGAGAGCGCGGCGCCGCCATCGACGCCCTGCTCCTTCACCCATGCGCCCCAATCCGCCGAGGAAACACGCCAGGCGGCGGGAGCCTTTTCCTCGCCCAGTTCAAAATCTCCGTTCGGCAAGACCGGTGCAGGCACCCGTTGCGCCCATGTGGCCGCCGCGGCCAACACCACGATTCCCCCACACCATGCAATCCTTCGATTCATCTCAATCCCCCTTCAGATGTACCAGCAGTTCCGGGAAGACCCACACTCCCGGACTTTCCAGATTTCCAAGATGGTCCTTGCCCCAACAACCCGACACTTTTAAAGTTCGGCTTCTTCAGACCGCCAGATCGTGACTTTCACCCCGACTTTTTTAAACCGGTCCACAATCTCAGCCAGTCTCTCGGGCGTCATCACGCAGGTGATCACCACCGCATGAATACGATGTTCAGCCACCACACGCTCCAGATCATCCCCGCTCCCGAAAACCTCAAATCCCGCAACCATCCGTCCACGCAAACCCGGATCGTCATCCAAGACCCCCAAGATAATCCGGTCCAGATTCGGGTCGCGTTCGATTCGCTCGCGCAGAAAACTCCGCAACGTCATGCCGCCGCCATAGACCAGCACCCGTTTCGTGTCGGGCTTGTCGAGGAGAACATGGCGCGAGAGCAGACCCAACACGCCGATCATGCTTTCACGCCAAACCCGCACAGCGGCCAACGCCAACGCGGCGAAGAAGGTGTAAACCACCGTGAACCGGATCATCGATGGCTGTTTCTGATTGAAGACGGCGAAACAGCCCACCGCGACGCATGACCCCAAAAACACCGCGAAACAGAGCACGATGAAATCGCGGACACGGGAACGCGCCCAAACGCGGTTGTAGATCTTACAGAGGACCATCGACACCAAAATCGGGACCGTGAAGACCGGCAGGGCGGCAAGGATATTGGTCCGCTTCGGCAAACGGTCAAATTGGAAATACCAGGTGAAGAGCCAGATCGCGTTGAGCAGAAGGATATCCACCAGAATCGACAGCGGAATGGCGAAACGGGTGGAACGGTCCTGCGAAACCTTGGAGAGCAAGCGGCCGGTATCCCAGACCTCCACGCAGTCGAAGTGGCGGACGACCACATAGCCGAGCGCGACGAAGGCAACCAGGAAGAGACCCGGCGAACGGTCTTGCAGGAAGGTTGCCCCGATGCCCACCAAAACCAGAAACGCCGTGACGGCATAGAGGATATAGACCACCACCCGCTGGTTGTTCTGCGCCATCCGCAACAGCCGGTGGTGCAAATGGTCCTTATCCGGCTGCATGACCGCACCGCCCCCCTGGTCCTCAACATCCCGCTTCTTCTCTTTTGTGAGAAGTGCCCGGACCGTCCGGCGCCAGATCGCCAGGAAGGTGTCGAATATCGGCACACCCATCACCAGCAGCGGCATCCCGATCGAGACGATCAACTCGCTGCGCGACCCCGACATCAGCGGGAGGGTTGCCAACGACATGCCCAAGAACATGCTTCCCGTATCGCCCAAGAAAACCGTCGCGGGATTGAAATTGTAGCGGAGGAACCCCAGGCACGCCCCCGCGAACGTGAGATACGGGAGGGTTTCGATTATACGGTTCTGGAAAAAGAGCGACCCGGCCAACCCCAATGACGCGATCAACGCCAAGCCTGAGGCGAGACCATCCAAACCGTCAATCAGATTGAAGGCGTTGATCGCCCCGACAATCCAAAAGACCGTGAAAAAGTAATCGAACCAGACAGGAAAACGGAGAAAGACATGTCCCCACCGGACACCCGAAAAGAAAAAGAGCGAAGCGACCAGCAGCTGCCCACCCATCTTCACCAATGCGGGAAGCCCCCGGCGGTCATCAAGAAAACCAATCACACCGAGAATCAACGACCCCAAGGTATAGACCCGAAGCCAGGCCATATCAAACACACCGCCGAGCCCCTTGAACCCGGTCAGCGCCGCGTAAAGCCAGAACATCAGATTCACCGCGATGACAATGGCCGCCCCGCCGCCGCGCGGAATCGGAACCTTGTTGATACGCCGGGGATCGGGCTTGTCCACCATGCCCAGTTTCTTCGCCAAACTGCGGAAAACAGGAGTCAACGCAAGGGCGATCAGGCATGCGCCAAGCGACATCAACAGATACTTGACGCTGCTATCGGAAAGCTTCTCGACAAACGCTTTCCAGAATTTGAAATCCTGAGCGAACCATCCGTTCATCACTCCGCCCCCTGCTCTTTCTGGATGACCTGCCGATACAGCTCGGACATGAAACCCTCAAACCGTTCCATCGCCTCTTCGGAAACCAAATCATCCGAAACATTCACCGCGATCATCACCCATCGATTGATCCTGTTGTGGATCGAACGGTCCCACACATCCGTCAGAATCCGAACCGAATGGGAGCAACAGCTCCGATCCCTGCTCTCAAACCAGTAAATGAGACTCAACACGACACTGCCGGCCCGTTGCGCACGAACCCGGCGAACGCGGATCGCGTCTCCACCCGGCAGGATATGGAGCGGCATCTTCTCCGCGCCCAGCATAGCGTATCCCTGGGCGGGCAGGCACAACTCGGCGCGGTGAATGCTGTTACGCTGCCGGCCCCCGATCACGACACTGACCGAATACTGCAACCCGTCTGGCGAACGATAGTTCCGCTTCACAATCACCGTATCTTTCGGCAAATCCGTATATTCCCCCAGGGAGACCGTCGCGAGCGGTGTCTTGCAGGCGGGGCAGAGCAGGGTTCCGTCCTCCTTCCGGCAGGATGGGGGAACCTCGCCCGGCGTCACCGTTGCCAGACACTGATCATTATGGCAGAAGTAGGGTTTCACCCCGACAAACTCCCCTACCCGGTCGGGCAGGTCACGGCAGACAAAATCGTCAGAATCGAACACCGCATCCGGCATTCTGCTGTTGGCGACAAATACCAAAACCGTCACAACCGCCACCGCGCACACCTGCGCGACCGCCGCCGGCGTCCCAGGCGCCGCCTCACCCGCCGTCTGTCCCGCTCCGTCCGAACACTGAACACACCATTTGTCCAAATGGAACAGTCGCTCGAACTTCTCACCCGAACGGTCCAGATACTTGCTGAACGCCAACACCAAGCCGATACCGACCAAAAAGATCACATAGCCCGAATAGTCATGGTAGAAGCCGGTCGCCACATCCTGCCCGAACGCCGAAGCGACCAGACAGATCGACATGATCCGGAACATGTTCCCCACCATCGCGATTGGGATCGAACTGATGAAAAGCAGCCACTTCCGGACAATCGTTTTCTGGGTCAGATAGCCATATCCAGCCGCAAGCGCCATCATCGCGAAAAGCGAACGGATGCCGCTGCACGGGTCGGCCACATCGACACTGAACTCAGCCCCCGCGGTCCGCGAGAAGAGCGCCGTACCCGACCGGTGAACATCCAATCCCAGCCCGTTCAGCAAACCGGTCGCGATCGATGATGAGAAAATCCGCAAATGGATGGTGAAGAAGTCGATGAAAGACGAAACCGGCACCGTAAACAGGAGAAACGCGGCGGGAAAGACCATCAGGCGGGCAACCCCACGTCCCCATAACGCATACGGAAACGCCCAAACCAGACCGATCATCGCAACCTGTTCCAACCGGGACTGTCCGCCCCGGCCCCCAAACCACGCCAATACCAGCATCCCCGCCACAGCCAGACAACCCGCAATCGAGGGTCCTCTCGCGGCGGCCTTCAGTTCCTCCCGCTGACGCCAGATCAAATAGATTGAGAAGAAGGGCACAACCCAACCGTGCGACATGTCCTCAATGGGCGAATTGAACATGGCGCAGGTAAAGGTGATCATGCTCCAGAAGTTCCAAATGGAAAGCGCCGCCAAAAGCGCCAAGACACACCATCTGAACCGTGAGAATGCCCTGGGCGTCATCATGCCGACACTCCTTCCCTCCCATCCAGCCGGGCGATCCATTCATGCAGGAAATCAACCCGGTCGGGCTTTCCGGCAAAGGTCCGGCAGACCTGAAGCATCGCCTGCACCTGCTCCTCCGGAACCGCGTCCAGTTTGCTGATGAATATCCGCGCATGGCCCGTCTTATAGGCGGAGCGCTCGCTCACATCGAGCTCCTCAAAGAGCTTCTCCCCGGGACGGATACCGATGAATTCAATCGGGATATCGGTATAGGGCCTCAACCCGGAGAGGGTGATCATCTCTTCCGCCAACTCGACGATCTTGACCGGTTCCCCCATGTCCAACACGAAAATCTCGCCACCCTTGGCCAGTACCGTCGCCTGCAAAACCAGCGAGACCGCTTCGGAAATCGTCATGAAATAACGCTTCATTTCCGGATGGGTCACCGTCACCGGTCCGCCTTCGTGGATCTGTTTCCGGAAAAGCGGCACCACCGAACCGGACGAATCCAGCACATTCCCGAAACGGACCGCCGTGAAACGCGTCCGGTTACGCCGGTTCAAGTCCTGAAGGGCAACCTCCGCGAACCGTTTCGTCATGCCCATCACCGAGATCGGATTGACCGCCTTGTCGGTTGAGATCAGGACGAACCGTTCGACGCCGGCATCGACCGCCATCTCCCCGAGCCGGCGCGTCGCCAAAACGTTATTCTTCACCGCCTCGCCGGGATTCCGCTCCATCATCGGAACATGCTTGTGCGCCGCCGCATGGATCACGATCTGGGGCGAATAGGTGTCAAAGATGGCGCGCATCCGCGTCTCATCCCCAATGTCGGCCATCAAAGGGACAATCCGAACGGCCGTACCCGCCACCCGCAGCTCGCGGTCAATTGCGTAAAGCGCGAACTCGGACCGCTCGACCAACAGAATCATCTCCGGGCCGCACTGCGCGATCTGGCGGACCAGCTCACTTCCGATCGACCCGCCGGCGCCCGTCACCATCACCCGCTTGTTTCCAAGCAACGCGACCTCCGCATGGCTGTCGATCGCCGACTCGACACGGCCCAGCAGGTCGGAGACCTCAACCTGCCGGATGCGTGAAACCATCACCTTCCCGCCGAGTGCGTTCCCGTATTCGGAAATGATTCTGACAGGAACCCCCGCCGCCTCACCATCCTTCACGATCGCACGCAACACTTCGCGGGAGACACGTGTCATCGTCACGATCACCTGACTCACCTGAAGCTTTCGGACCACATCACGCAGGTCGCCGATCCGTCCCAACACCCGGAATCCGAGAATCGAGGCCCCCTGTTTGGAGGCGTCATCATCCAGAAAACCGACCACATGTGGCATGCGCGGACCCAGATGCTGCAGTTCGCGGGCAACCAGATTCCCCGCATTGCCCGCCCCGACCAGCAGAACCCGCTCATTCCGGTCCTGGAGACGCCACGAGAAATCCCCGCCCAGCAGGATGCGTCCCAGAATCCGGACCGAGAGCAGCCCGCCCAAGGCGAGAAAACCGTTCATCAGCGTCACGCCGTAAGGCGGACGCAGCCAGCGAAGTTCAGGAAAACCGTAACGTAGAAGCGCCAACGCCAATGTCGCGGAGGAGAGTGCACCGACAAACCGGGGAATGTCGGACACGCTGACAAACCGCCACATCATCCGGTAGCAGCCGAAGAGGAAGAGGAAGAGAAGCTGGACCGCCCATACGATTCCGAAAGCCGACACAGCGAACGGCCAGCCGCCGTACAACGGCTCTTGGAAATCATACCGGAAAAGCGTCGCCATCAGATACGCGATAGCCATCGCCACCGAATCGATCGCGACATAGCCCGCCTTCTGCAGACCGTTCTCCCAAGCGTCCCGGAACCAGCCTCTCATCATGCCGTCACTTTACCCCTTGTGAGAACGGGGCCATCGACGGATCCGCCCCCCAGCTCCGGTTCGGACGGTTCCCCATTTTGATCTCAACCGTTCCGCCGTTCAGGACCACATCGTGCGAGAACCACGTCTTGTCCCACGGCTCGCCGTTCACCGTCACCGACTGGATGTACTTGTTTTCCGCAGAGGCGCGCGGCGCCTTGACCACAAAGGTTTTGCCGTTCTCCAGCGCGATTGAAATCTCCTTGAAGATCGGGCTACCGAACGTGTAAGCCGGAACACCCGGGGTAACGGGATAGAACCCCATTGAGGAGAAGACCGCGAAGGCGGACATCCCGCCACCGTCCTCATCGCCGCAGATACCCATCAGGTCGTTCCGGAACCACGCCTCCAGCAGCATCCGCACCCGTTTCTGGGTCTTCCACGGTTCGCCCGAGAAGTTGTAGAGATACGGGATGTGGAAACTCGGCTCGTTCCCCATCACGAACATACCGACGGTACCCGTCGAATCGGGAAGCACATTATAGAACTCCCAGCGGGCTCGGCCGGGACCCTCGTTGAAGAGCTGGTCCAGTTTGGCGTTAAAGGCAGCCGGGCTCCCGAAACAGGCGATCAGGTCCGCGATATTGTGCGGCACGTCCCAGATGTAGGTCCAGGCGTTGTTCTCATCATAGTAATCCCGAGCGCCCTGGCCTCCGCCGTACTTGTAGTCCAGCGGCTCGATCCACTTGCCCTCGGCATCTTTCGGATGGAAGAACTGCGTATCCTTCTTCCAAAGGTTCCGATAGTCGTAGGCATGGTTGAGATAGGTCGCGACATCATCGGTGCGGCCGAGTTCCGTCGCCAGCTGCGCCATACACCAGGTGTCATAGGCTGCGGCGAGTGTCACCGCCACGGACTGCCGGCGCTCACCCCGGTTCACCTGCGGTACGCTCTCCTTCTCTCCCGGCTTGAGGGCGGGGAAGTAACCCTTCTCCCAGTAGAAGCGGTCCAGTTCCGTGGCCTGGCCCCGGAACCACGGGATCATGCTCTCCTCGGCCATCGTCTTCTTCATTCCCTCATACGCGGCGGTGAGGTCGAATGTCCGAACCCCCTTGCGCCAAGCGTCGATGAAGAGCGAAACCGCATGCTGCCCGTTCATGCAGTGCGCATCCTGGGAGATCGTCGGGAAGGTCGGCATCCAACCAGACTGCTGCGCCATCCGGACGTATGACGACAGTTTCTGCCCCTGATCGGTCGGCCGAAGCAGCGTCATCAGCGGATGGGTCGCCCGGTAGGTGTCCCAGGTCCAGTCGTCCGTCCAGAACGGCACGCCGTCATCCGCATGGACCTTCCCGTCCCAACAGCTGTAATACATCCCGTCTTCCGAAACCTTCACCATCCGCTCGTAGCACCGGTAGAGGGCTGTATAGAAGACGGCCTTCTGATCCTCCGTTCCACCCGAGACACGAATCTGGCCCAAGGTTGCGTTCCACCGTTTCCGCGCCGCGGCGGCAACTTTTTCGAGATCGAAATGGGTGATCTCACCCTTCAGATTCTTGATTGCCTGCTCGGAGCTCACATAGGAGATCGCGTAACGCATCGACACCCGCTCGGCGGTCTCGCCAAAGGCCAGCACCAACGTCTCGCCCGACGCACTGCTCCGGGAAAAATCGACCTTGTCCTTCTGGCTGACGCCCACCTGCGAAAAGGGAGCGTCGAACTCGGCGTAGAAGTAGACCTTCATCCCCTCGAAGGTATCGAACCCAATGACGCTGCGGCCCTCGACCCGTAACTCGGCCTTGCCCCGGCCCCCCAACAGCAGCGCATGGGACTCATCCCGCTCAAAACCGAACGCCATGACCGCACTCCGGCGCGCCGGGGCCAGCGCCACCGTCGTGTCGAAGTTGTCGAGAAAAACGGAGTAACGGTACGGACGGGGATCGGAATGATCATAGGTGGTCCACCAACCCGACCCGATACGGGAAAGGTCACCGCTGTACGGGCGCAGGTTCATCACCCCACCGTGTCGGTGCGACGGGATCTGAAGAGAGAATCCGTAGATTCGATCCGTCAGGAAACTCTCATTCGGGGGCAGAAACCGCAACATCCCGTTCGGGAGCTGGATAGCAGGAAAAGTCGGAACCAGCATGTGGCTGATGTTCCCGATTTTGGGATTCACATAATCAACCGGGTCCTTGCCCATCTGGAACGGCAGGGTCACCGCCCCCGCCATGCCGGAGACCGCTCCGCACAACGCCCATATCCATATCCGTTTCATTCACTCACCTCGTTTATCCGTTTGTGTTCAAATAAGGTCCGTGCGCTCACAGTGTGAACGCCGGAATCTTCAGCGTCTCTCCGCCCTTGACCGCCGAGCGATGGGCGTAAATACCGGAGACCGTCGTGTTTAGCGCCGTGATGATATCCACACACGGTTTCTGGTTCAGCAGGATCGCACGGATGAAGTCATCCATCAGATAACTGTGCGATCCGCCGTGGTGCCCGGGATCAACGATTCCGGGCGGCAGCGGCGGGCGGTCGATCGGCCAGCCCGTAATATCGACCTGTCCATAATACCGCACCGTGAAACAACCCTTCTGTCCGTACACGCGCCCGGTCTCGCCGCCGACACCCGGGGTGTCCCACGCCACCGCCATCCGCGCCGCGCCGCCCTCTTCCGTCTTGAAGAGCGCGATCTCCGAACCGTAGGGATTACCGTAGGCGTTGTCGCCATTGTTGTACTTCGGGAGAATACTGGGCTTCCCGATACAGGTGACTTCCGTGAACCGTTTGTGTGTCACGCAGGTGTAGAAACCGTTCGAGTGAGTCGGATACCACTGCGGAGGCAACCCTTTACGCCACCCTTTGTAGGAGTCGATCTGGTCCACGGAGTGGTGGAAATACTCACCCTCGGAGTAGATCAGCTCGCCGAACCCGCCCGCCTCGTAAATCTTCCGCATCGCGTAGCACGACGCCCGGAACGCGGTCGTCTCAAACATCGCGTAGACCTTGCCGCTCTTCTTGACCGCCTCGATCATCTCCCCGGCTTTCTCCAACTGGCTCTCCCCGAAGAGGGCAGGCACCGCCGACGCCGCATGGAGTCCCCGGTTCAGCGCCCGGATCACGAGATCGGCATGGCTCGGCGCATCGGTCGCGATGAAGACGGCGTCCAGCTCCTTCTCCTTATCGATCATCTCCTCACAGGAGGGATAGGTCCGCTTCGCTCCAACAATCTCCGCCAGCTTCGCACACCGGTCGGGGAAGAGATCGGTCGCCGCCACCACCTCGACATTGGGATGATGCTGGAACTCAAAAAACGCGCCGAAATGGCAAACGCCATACCCCGCAATGCCGACCCGGACTTTCTTGTCGGAAAACGGCTGCCACCCGTTACCGCCCTGGATGGGCGCCGTCTCATTGAATCCCTCAATTTTCGGCGCCGCCGTTGCACCTGCCGCATAAGCCGCCATCGCACCCGAAACAAATCCTCGTCTAGTCATCTCCATCACAAAATCCTCCTTCATTTATGGGTACCATTTTAACAGATGGCGCAACACGAATCAAACACACATTTTAAGGATAACAAGTCTAAAAACCGCCCCATCGCGCGGAAAGAACAACGGGGGGCGGAACATCGTCCCGCCCCCCGTCATCAATACCGTCTCTGTCCGAGCGTTACGCCCCGAGCTGGAACCGGGTGAACCGCTTGATGGTGACCGTGTCACCCAGCGCTTTCGCCGTGCTGGCGACCAACTCCTTGATCGTCGTCTTCACACCGGCCTCGTTCTTGACGAACGGCTGATCAACCAAGCAGACCTCGGAGAGGAACTTCGCGGCCATACCCTTCTTGATGCCGACCAACGCCTGCTCCGGAGGAAGCTTGCCCTTCTGCTCCTTGATCGCGTTGAGTTTGATCTCCAACTCCGCGTCGATATCGGCCTGCGGGACATCCTCGGGGTTGAGGAACCGGGGGGCCGCCGCCGCGATCTGGAGCGTCAGGTCATGGACGAGGCTGTTGAACGCCTCAGCCGCCACCGTCTCCGCCTTTCCGCACGCGACCTCGATCAGCACGCCGACCTTGCCGCCCATGTGGATGTAGGAGTCAATCTTGCCGATCCCATCCTGCACATAACGGTCACAACGACGGATCTTCACGTTCTCGCCCGTCTGGGAAATGATCGTCATGTGCTCTTCTTTTAGAGAATCGCCCAATTCCGGCCCGATCTCAAGAACTTTGTCCGCAACACGCTTCACGAAGTTCTTGAAGTTGTCGGTCTTGGCCACGAAATCGGTCTCCGTGTTGACTTCCGCCATCGCGATCATCTTGCCGTCCGCCGAAGCGACCGCACAGATGATTCCCTCTTTGGACTCTTTGTCCGCACGCTTGACCTGGATCGCCAACCCCTTCTCGCGAAGGATCTTGATCGCGGCGTCCATATCGCCGTTCGTATCGGTCAACGCCTTTTTGCAATCCATCATGCCGGCATTCGTCCGCTGCCGGAGATCGTTAATCATTGCAACCGTAATCGCCATAATAAAAATCCTTTCTACTCACGAAAACTTATTCTGCCGCAGGAGCGGTCTCCGCCGCAGGCGCCTCGGCGGGCTGAGCCGCCGTCTCAACCGCAGGCGCAGCCTCAACCGCCGCAGCCTTCGCCTCGACCGCCTCGCGGGCCGCCTTGGAGGCGCGCCGGCGGTTCTCGTTCAACTTCGCCTTCGCCTTCTCGGCGCCCTCGGCGATCGCGGCCTCTTTGCGGGCCTTACGGGACGCGCGCTCCTGCGCCTCCTGGGCGGCCTGCTCGGCCTCGCGCTGACGCTGACGCTCAGCGGCGATGCGGGAATACTCGTCATTCGCCGTCTTGATCACCTTCGCCAGGGCGTCCGCGATCAACTTGATGCCGCGCACGGTGTCGTCGTTGCCCGGAATGACGTTCTGGATCGGATCGGGATCGGCGTTGGTATCGACCAGCGCGACGACCGGGATGTTCAGGCGGAGCGCCTCGCGGACCGCGTTCTGCTCACGGCAGACATCGACCACAAAGAGCGCGCCCGGCATCGCTTCCATATCCGCGACACCGCTCAGATTCCGCTGCAGCTTATCCAGCTCACGGCGGAGGCAGGAGGCCTCTTTCTTGTGGACCGAGAGCACGCCGTTGTTGTTGCGGCCCATCGCCTCGATCTGGCGCATGCGCTTCACGCTCTTGCGGATCGTCTCGTTGTTCGTCAGGGTACCACCCAGCCAACGCTCGGTCATGTAGTACTGGCCGCACGATACGGCGGCGTCTTTCACGACTTCCTGCGCCTGCTTTTTGGTCGCGACGAAAAGGACCTTCTTCCCGTTCAGCACGGTGTCCCGCAGAAAGGCCGCCGCCTCATCCAACAGCGGAACCGTCTGGGTCAAATCGATGATGTGGATCCCGTTGCGCTTATCGAAGATATAACGGCGCATCTTGGGGTTCCAACGCTTGGTCTGATGACCGAAATGCAGACCCGCGTCCAGCAGGTCCTTCAGGGTGAGCCCGGTCAGGCTCGAAACAGGCATTTCCATAACTTACTCACTTTCGGGGAGGCCACGCTTGGCGCTATCCCTCCCGCAGGTTTCGTAATCCGCTTTAACCCGGCGACCTGTCATCGCCGTGTTTTCGCTTCCGCAAGGATGCTGTCACTCGACAGTCCCTGCCGGTTTGTGAAACAAATAATTTAGCCCAAACGGGCATCCAAAAGCAAGCCGAAACGCGGAAAAAAATGGTTGCCGAACGTCTTCAGGTCCCGTAAGGTCCTTCAACGCCGACAACCGGTCCCATCACCCGTTCAGCGTTGAGCGATGAGGGTTGAGGGTCATACGCGACTAGCGGCAACCTTTTCCCTCATCCCGCTTTAATCCTCTAAAACTTTACCTCAGCGTCTCTCGGAAAGGCGCCTTCGGTAATCCGTTTCAGGATGCCCCGCAAGGGTACCGGAGCGATTCCATCAAGCGCATCGCGCATTTGGCGGCAATAAGTGAGGAAAAGCGCATCGACCGAACGGGGAATCGAAGATGCCGCAATCACGGTCTGAAGACGCTCCAACCGTTCCGGTGAACGATCCCGCTGTGCCGCCTCGACCGCATCACGCACCTCCTGCTCCGTTGAGGCACCCGCCAGCGCAAGATAGAGGGTGGGACGGCAGGCCAGGATATCCCCCCGGCGTCCCCTGACAGAGGAGAAATCCTCTCGGTCATCCTGTATCTGATAGGCGATTCCAATTAACCGCGTCCACTCCGAAAGCCGTGATCGGGTCGCTTCATCGATCCCCGCCAGTGCCGCGCCGATCTGGACCGCAACCTCGAAGGCGGATGCCGTTTTCCGTCGATAGAGAAGGATCACCTCATCCTCGGAACAGGGCTTCGGTTCCGAACAGTAGGCTAACTCATTTCCCTGCCCCAGACAGAGCTGGCGATGGCCCTCCGCCGCGACGCGGACCAGTTCGGAACGCACATCGTCCGGAAAGGCCATGCCCGCCAAAAGCCGGTATCCCTCGCCGATCAACCAATCCCCCACATTGATCGCCATCGGAACACCATACCGCGCATGGACCGTCGCCACGCCATACCGTTCGTTGTCGTCATCCTCGATATCATCATGGATCAGGGATGCCTTGTGGAAACATTCAACGGCGACAGCCGCCGGGGCGATCGCGTCAATCGGTCCCTCCACGGATGCCCGGTAGATGGCGGCGGTCAAAAGCGGCCGCCACCGCTTTCCGCCAATCAGTAGCCATTCGCAGCCATAACGTTCCGTGGCCGACGCCCCCCCACCGGTGATCCGCGCCAAGGCCTCCGGCGAAAACCAGGAAGCGACACGAGCCGTCAGTTCCCGCCACTGCCGTTCATCGGTCAACGTGTTAGGATATTCCATCATGCGTACGACCCGGATTAACGGATCTGGATCCGGCGGAACTGGAAACGATAGTAGCCCGGCTCGTCTTTCGCACGGTCCCCCATCAACCGGTTCGAGAAGCGCAGATACCGGACCTTCGGATAACCGATCACGGTGTAGAGATCTTCCACCCACGGACCCGGCAGTTCAGCCTTGGCCGTATCGCACATCTTCAACTCCTTGAACGCACCAGGATCTGTCGCCCCCTCGATCACAAACCGTTTCGGGAAGCAGGTCAGTCCGCCCTCGACCGACGCCATGTTGGTCCGGGGATAGAAGGCGACCGATCGGACCTCGCGTACCTCGCCCAGATCGACCTCGACCCACTCGGACGCATCGGGCTTAGTGCACCGCGCGGAACTGTAACCCAGAACCTTTGTGTCCGCCGGATCGGCGGCGATTCCGGCCAGCCCCCACCCGTTCACCTCATGAGAAGAGGAAGCGCGCCACTTGTGGTTCCCGACCGACACCGACGGGGTCGCCGACTGGTCGGCGAGGGGTGCCAAGACCGATTCGGACACCCCCTGCGCCTCGAAGGTGTAGTCGCCCGGAGCAAGAGACTTTCCCGTCCCCGGAACACCGTTCACCAGAAACAGTTTGCACGGCGGGCTGATGACATCCGCGCGTGTGCCGTTGGGCACCTTCAGGCGGAACGTCAGGATCGTACCCGTCAGGCGCCATGACGCCTTGATCGCACCGTGCGGGGTCGGCACCAACCCCTCGGCGAAAGTCAAATCCCGCTGCGGCTGGGGCGCGAACCGGAATTGGCTGTATCCCGGCTTGAGAGGCGTGATCCCCAGCAGATAGGCGGAGAAGAGTCCCGCGATCGCCGTGTCGGGATGAGACTCGTCACCCCAACCGCTGCGGTGGAGCGCCATGCATTCGGTCGTAGTCTTGGCACCCTTCCAGTCGGGAGCGAGCAACCGATACCACCCATGCGCCGCAAGTGTCCGAAGCGCCTCGGCTGTCCGGCCGTACTCGAACTGCCCGCGGGCTGCCAACGCCTGAAACTTGCCGTGGCCGTTATAGGTCAGTTTGGGGGCGATGCGGGCGGCCCGCTCGTCGGAGACGAACCGGAAAGCGAGCGCGAGCGCGTTCGCCTCAAACGCGAAAACGGGCTTTTCCAACGAGAGGATGTAACATCCGTTTTTCTCGTCCCACAAGGCCTTCTCTATGGCCTGCCGTAACGTATCCGCCTCCATCCGGTACCGCGCGGCATTCCGCGTCTGCCCCAGGACATCGGACAATTTGGCGGCATCGCGCCAACACGCCCACAACAGGATATTCATGTAGGAACGAGTCGTGGTGTCGCCAAGATTCAGATTGCAGGCATGCTTGGAGGTTTCGGTCCGTTGACTGAATAGCCCGTCCGGCCGGCGATACGCCTTGAGATACCGCATCAGCCGGGTGACCGCCGGGTAAATCAGCCGCATCGTCTCGATATCGGCGGTGTAGAGGTAATAATCCCACGCGACAGGCACCAGCCACGCGGCGAACTCGTCCGAGGGGAATGGGCCGTAATCCCCCTTCTGCGGAGGAACACTCCGTTCGGGATAGGGCGAGGCGTGAACATAGCCGTCAGGGGTTTGATTGAAGGCGAGCATTTTAATCGAATCGCGCATGTAGAGCGGATCGGAAAAGGCGTAGAACCGATTGCGCTCCGCCCAGTAGAGGTCACCCGACCAGACCAGCCGATCCCGCTTCGCCCCGTCCGAGACATAGGCCAGCGTCCTTGGAAAATCCCAATCGTCAAGCGGACCGTCAAACGTCTCCTCCAAAAGGACCTTGCCGGAACCGTCCCGGACCCGGATCGAATCGACCAGCGGCCACCACTCTTTTTCCGTGTAGAAGCCGACCGTACCGGGTACGTCATCCGGAATATCAAGGGCGTCTGCGACCACCCGCCCGTCCAGACGGACCGTCAAACGTTTTCCTGTGAAGGCAGCTGCAAGCGTATGCGGCACGCCGTCGATCAGCCGTTCCGGCAAAGGCGCCGTGTGGAGAAGCGTATCCTTCCCCCCCACCCGGCGGATCACCCGGCATTCCGCCGGCTGCCGGACCGTCACGATCACGCCGTTTGTCGCATCCGCCGCATGGCAGATCAACCCCACACCCGACGCGGCATCGGGGTTGGCGCGGAGTACGAAGACACACTCCGCCGTGCCGTCTCCCCAGGCGCCGCACCGTTTTGAGAGACCGACGCCATCGGCCTGTTCCAGCTTACGCGGCAACAGCCACCCGTCGATCGTCCGCCAGGCGTTGTTGTGCGGGAAAGCCGCAATCTGCGTCGTCCAAACGCTGATCTGCCACAGGCGGTTGATCCGCTCATCCGAACAGCGGAAATAACCATCCAGCGGCGAACGATCGTGAACCCCGCTGTTCACCAGCTCCAGCGAATCGAGGGAAACCTCCGTGTCCGGCGTGTCCAGCCGCACCAGCACATACCGCGCCTGACCCTGGATCAGCGGAGCGATATATTTACCCGCTCGCGGAATCGTATAACACTCATGGCGATTGAGATTGGCGGGCAGGATCGGAAGATCCACCGCCGGCCCCAGATACCGTGCGCTCGTTTTGCGTGTGAAGCAACCGGTCGGCGTAAGCCCGTCGGGATGGTTCGCGTAGGCCAGCCGGAGAACCGGCATTCCGTTCGTGCCCTCCCCCGATCCGCGCTTGGCGGTCACGTTGAAGACCGCGAATCCCCCCGCGCTCGCCTCGCCCAGATCCAACGCGATGACCGGCGGCTTTCCCTCCTTCGGATAACGGAGCGTGCATACCCCGGTCCCGGGACGCAGTAACGCCTCGGGATGATCGACCGTTCCCTCTGTTCGGAAAACCGCCACTGGAGCCACCCGGTCGGAACGCGGCGCCAACGCCTCGCTCCGCGCCTGTTCCAAATCCGACAACACCTGTGCCCGCACGGACAAAACCACGCAAGCGAAAAGGAAGATACCCATCCGCAGACCCAGCACACCCATCCACACGCCTTTTAACATCCCAACCCCCTCTCGTAACCCTCGAAGTCCAAATTTGAGTCAGATTTTAACATACCCGAGAGGGGGTATCCAAGCGGAAACGCCATTCCCCTTATCTTTAAATTACCGTTCAGCCACAAGACTTCGGACTTCATACATCAGACTTTCGTACTCCGCTTCCCAACCCTCAGCAGCCCCGTCCCGCGTTACCCCCATTTACATTTCCGCGCTCACGCGGGCGGTGGGCTTTTACCTTTCTCCTCCCCGTTCAGCGCGCAGGAAGCGAACACCCAAACCTTTATACAAAGAGATCGTTGCAAATGTATCTTCCCACGAAAATGTTCAAAAGCCCCTTGCGGAAAGTCAGCTAAAATGGTAAAATATCTCTATTCAATTCCTCAGTTTCGGAGAGCTGTCTAATGGGTGTCAGCAAGCCAGGCGGCTTGCCCCGTCAGCCTCGCTAAAGAGGGGTTTTGCAAGTACCTCATATGATAAAAGGGTTGGCCATCGTGTGTTTCGCGGTTTGCGCGGCTTTCGCGCAGGATTACGACGTGCTGGTGGCGGGTGGCGGTCCCGCCGGTATCGGCGCGGCCTACACGGCGGCGAAACGCGGCGCGAAGGTGCTGCTGCTGGAGAAGAGCGGGCGGCTGGGTGGCGCGGCGATCCAGGCACATGTCGGACCGCTCCTGGGCAGCGTCAAGAGCCCGATCACCTCGGCCATCTGTTCTCGGCTCTATAAGGGCGGGGTCGATTTTCAGAAACTCGATCTGTTGGCGTGGGATCTCCTTCAGGAGGCGGGCGCGGAGGTGCTGCTGCACAGTTACGCGCAGGAACCGCTGATGGAGGGCAAGCGTGTGACGGGTCTGAAGGTCCAGTGCCGCGAAGGTCCGCGCACCATCAAGGCAAAGGTGGTGATCGACGCGACGGGCGATGGCGTGGTGGCCGCGGCGGCGGGCGTTCCGTTTGAAATCGGACGGAAGGAAGACGGCTTGACCCAGCCGATGAGCATCATGTTCACGATCAGCGGCATCGCGCCCGGCAAGCGCGTCGGATGCGGCTCAGAAGAGGCGGCGCGGAAATTCATGATACAGGGCAAGAGCTGGGAGGCCATCGTACAGGAGGAGATCGCCGCCGGCGCATTGCCGCCGGAAGTCGGCGTGATCCGCCTCTACAGCACGCCGATCCCCACGATGAACATCGTCAACGCGACACAGGTGAACAAACTGAACGGGACGAAATCGGAAGACTTGACCAAGGCTGAGATCACCTGCCGCAGGCAGGCGTTTCAGGTGCTGGATGTGGTCCGCCGGCACCTCTCCGGCTATGAGAAGGCCTACATCTCCGGGATGCCGGCGATGATCGGCGTCCGGGAGACCCGGCGGTTTGAAGGCGTCGCGCGGCTCGAAAAGGCGGACTGCATCGCGGGCCGCCGCCGGGACGACGCGATCGTCCATTCGGCCAACTTCTGCATCGACATCCACAACCCCGCCGGTGCGGGGCAGGCCGACGGACACGACAANNGGCGAGGCGGAGCGGGTCAAACCCTACGACATCCCCTACGGTGCGCTGGTCCCGAAAGAGGTGAACGGGCTTCTGCTCTCGGGACGGTGCATCTCGGCCTCGCACGAGGCGCTGGCGAGTTGCCGGGTCATGCGGATCGCGATGGCGACCGGCGTCGGGGCGGGCGCGGCGGCGGCCTATGCAGTCCAGAACAACATCGATGTCCGTGACGTTCCCCCGCAAAAGCTGAAGCTGTTGGAGTGAGGGCCGAAGAACTGCCAGGAAACCCGCTTCCCTCATCTTTGCAGTTCCAGCAAGGTATCTTCATCTTCCATGCAGGAAGGCAAAGGGAAGATCGGATGGGGCGAACCGTGGTCCCCTATTCGATCGCCACGTTGACGCGCCCAGGGTGAAGGACCTGATCCAACACCGACGGTGCGATCTCCACCATCATCCCCCGCCGGCCGCCGTTGATATAGATCAGCGGCAGGTCGAAAATCGTCGCCTCAGCGTAAACCGGCAACGGCTTGCGGGTCCCGNNACCCGCCGCAGAAATAGCCGGTGTGGCGGCTGGCGGTCTCCGGTTCGCACGGCGCGACGCTTTTCACGCCGAGATGCCGCGCCATCTGTTTGACCGAGATCTCCCGGTCACCATGCATCAGCACGATGAAGGGCTTCTTCCCGTCCGTCTCCAGCACAATGGTCTTGATGACCGCATGTTCATCAAGACCCAATACCTCGGCGGCATGGCGGGTTCCCCCATGCTCCACATAATCGTACAGACGCGGCGTGAAGGCCGCTTTCGCGGCCCGCAACGCCCGGAGCGCCGTCGTCATCGGAATGTCGGGAGGGTTCGCCATCGACGGTCAGAGCGTCCCTTCGCGCAACCGTTTGGCGACCGTCCGAAGACGGGCGCACACCTTCTCGCGGCCGATCAATACCAGCATCTCAAAGAGGCCTGGACCTTCCGACACGCCCGAAACCGCCACCCGGACGGGGTGGATCATCACGCCCATGTTGACTCCCTTCGACTCCGCCATCGCGGCGATAACGTCATGGGTTGTCTGGAGGTCGAAGGAAGGCAAGGCGTCGTACTGCTCCGCGACGGATTCAAGAATCTCCGGCACGCCTGCGGCATGCAACCGCTTCTCGACCCCCTTCGGATCAAACGGATACGCCTCCGTAAAGAAGTAGGTGCAGTTGCCGGGAAT
>DBXN01000168.1:4631-4785 GCA_002309585.1 Verrucomicrobia bacterium UBA1211 | reverse complement strand
ATCACGAAGACATCCACGTAGGAGAAGCGCTTGAGGAAAAAGGTGTAGGCGACCTGCATCAGCGCATACCCGCCCAGAACCGCCAGGAACGGGCGCGGCAGCCATAGCGCCGCCATTCCTAGGCTTACGGCGGCCAATGCGGCGGAGATCGCGC
>DBXN01000168.1:442-4616 GCA_002309585.1 Verrucomicrobia bacterium UBA1211 | reverse complement strand
CAACGGCCGCAGCCGTTTCAGCGGATGGAGCCGGTCGGACGCGCGGTCCCGCAGGTCGTTCATGATGTAGACGCCGCTCGACAGGAGGCAGAAGCAGAGGGTCGCCAGCCCCACACGGATGATCGCCTCCCAGCCGCGCGTGTTGGCGGTCTGGCTGGGATCCCACCGGGCGAAGAGATAGGCCGCCGGCACCACGACATTCTTCATCCACTGCGCGGGCCGCAGTAGCCTGATCCAGGCCGGAATCGGAGAGGGTTTAGGCTGGCGGTCGTCACTCATTTGGCTTTGGGGCCCTTCTTCGGTGAACGCCGGAACCCGGAGCGGACCCACAGCTTCAGAACCATCATGAAAGCCTCGGTCGCGATGTTCGCCTTCATTTTGGAGTANNCCCGCCCGCCGGTCCTCAAAGATAATCGGCACCTCCTTGATCGAGAATCCCTTCATCCAGGCCGAGTGGGTCATCTCAATCTGGAAAGAGTAGCCGTTGGAGGTGATTTTGTCCAGATCGATCGCCTCCAGAACCTCTCGGTGGAAACACTTGAACCCGCCGGTCGGATCGCACACCGGCATCCCCGTGACGAATTTCACATATTGCGCGGCCCCGGTCGAGAGAAGCAGGCGGTTCATCGGCCAGTTCATCACCCGGATGCCGCCGATGTAGCGCGACCCCAGCACCAGGTCGGTTCCCTGTTCCGCCTCGCGGAGGAGGGAGGGCAACGCGGCGGGATCGTGCGAGAAATCGCAGTCCATCTCGCAGATCAACTGATAGTCCCGTTCGAGCGCCCATTTGAAGCCGGCGATGTAGGCACGCCCCAACCCCTCTTTCGCCTCCCGGTGCAGGACGAAAAGCCGGGTGTCCGCCTTGACCATTTCGTTTAAGATCTCTCCCGTCCCATCCGGCGAATGGTCATCGACAAAGAGAATGTTCAGGGCCGGATCCTGCGCCAGCACTGCCGCCGCCATCGGCCTGACATTCTCCTTTTCGTCGTAGGTCGGAATAACAATGAGTGTCCGTTGATTCATGCCTACCATTATACATCGTATTTCACCGCAAATTCCAGCGGAAACTAGGGGAGAGACCTTCATTTTTCATCCGTCACTTGTCACTCCCATTTTCATTCTGAAATTGTGAAATGATGACATTAAGCCATTATGGAATTTCACACCGCCACATTGCCATAATGCCATAATGCCGTTGAGCGTTGAGGGTTGAGCGTTGAGGTTATGGGACACGCGGCATACGGCATGCGTCACGCGGATGACGACCGACTTCCGACCTCCACCGCGTTCTCCCTCCCCCGTTCCCCTCCTTAACCTTTTAATCTTCTCTCTACCGTAGGGCGGGCAGGATGAGGGAGGCCCAGGTCATGCCCCGGACGAACTGGTCCAGCCCGAAGGATTCGTTTGGGCTGTGGATCATGTCGCTTTCGCGTCCGAACCCGACCAGAAGCGGCGCCGCGCCGGTTACCTGCGTCAGCTGGGAGACCACAGGGATCGAGGCGCCTTCCCAGCGGAAGACGGCGCCGCGCGGATCGACCTCCTTCAGGACATCCGCCGCGAGCCGGAAGATCGGGGAACGGACGGGCAGGCGGAATCCCGGCAACCCCTCGAACACCTCGGAGAGGGTCAGCTTCATGCCGCGCGGGCAATGGGCTTTCAGGTGGCGTTCCATCGCCTCAAACACTCGCGCCGGCGACTGTCCCGGCACGAGGCGCGCGCTGATCTTGGCGATCGCGCTGGCGGCGATGACGGTTTTCGACCCCGGCCCGCCGTATCCTGAATGGACGCCGTTGATCTCGATGGTCGGCTCGAAGCAGTTCCGCATCGTCATGTCGACGCCCTCCGCGCCGCCCTCGGGCGGGCATCCGGTCTCCCGCTGGTATTGCTCCGGCGATTCCGCGCTCTCCCGCGCGAACGCCAGCTCCTCCTCGCTCGGCGGGATGATGCCGTCGCGGAAATGCTCCACGGCGATCGATCCGTCGGCGCGGTGGAGCGAGGCGAGCAGATGCGCCATGCCCTGCGCGGGGTTCGGGGCGAGCCCGCCGTGGACACCGGAGTGGAGATCCTGCCTGGCGCCGGTCAGCGTCACCGTGAAGTGCTGCACGCCGCGCATGCCGGCGATGATCGCGGGCCGGTCGTCGGGCGCGGCGGAGGTGTCCGCGACCAACAGCACGCTGGCCTGGATGCGAGGGGCTAGTTCAGGCAGCAGTTTCGCGATTACGTAGCTGCCGTTCTCCTCCTCGCCCTCCAGCAGGATTTTGATGGTGGGGAGTTCCTCGCCCGCCTCGATCAGCGCCTTCATGCCGGAGAGGAAACTGAAGAACTGGCCCTTGTCGTCCTGCGCGCCGCGCGCGTAGACCCGGCCGTCGATCAGCGTCGGGGTGAACGGCGGGGTTTTCCACTGGTCAACGGGGTCTTCGGGCTGAACGTCATAGTGGCCATAGAAAAGGACGGTCGGCGCGCCGGCGGCACCGGGACGCTCCGCGAAAAGGAGCGGGACGGGAAGGCCGTCATTCAGTTTCGGCGTGAGCGCCTCCGTCCGGAACCCCAGCGGCTTGAGGAACTGCATCAGCCAGGCGACCGCTTTCGAGCAGTCGCCCAGGTGCCGGGGGTTGGCTCCGACGGTCGGAAACCCGACCAGGGTGAAGTAATCATCCAGAATCCGCTGTTTGTGCGCTTCAAAATAGGCGGGGGCAAAGGTCGCATCGATCATCGTGAGTCATCCTTTCGTCAGTTTCGGAAAGAGTGTATAAAAAAAATCGTCCGCTGTGAAGAGCCAGAATGATTTATCTCCGCTTCCGCCTCACACCTCGCCACAGCAGACAGCCCAGGGTTGTCGCTGCGATCGCTGCGACCGCGCCTGCGATCCACGCGGACAGCCGTCGTTTCGGGGTCTCGGGAGGGACGGGTGTCCATTTTTTCGGAACGGTGTTTTCAAGCCGGGTCCATCCGGCCTCACCCGCCGCGACAGATGCGAGATTCGTGTCGATACGGGCAAGGTCCCGATATCCGCGGACCTCCTTAAGGGCCGCCGCCAAATCACGGTCCGTATAGAGGTTGGTTGTCGGCGGTTCAAGAGCGTGACGCGCCAGCATGGCCAGCCGCTCGCGGGACCGTCTGTACAGCCCGTTCCGTTTCGCGAGGATACCGTCCACCTTCATGAAGATAACCTTCTCCTCCTCCCGGTCCGCCGCGACCGCCAAAACGCCGAGGATTGCCGCGCGTTTCTCCAGCGAGTCGGTCCCGTCATGTGCCCCTTCCGCATAACTGTAGATTTCCAGCCTGTCCCCCCCGGACAGCCGTTCCTCCCCGACCAGAAACCGCAGAAGGATTTCCCGCGCCTCATCCGCATCCGCAAGCGGCAGATACTCATGGATGATGTCCCATCGTACAAATGTATCCTTTACCGACATGACAGCATCACGCAGAAAATCCTTCACGGGGATGTCACCGCATCTCGGCAAAAGGGAAATGATGAATGACAAGATTACCCGAGCGCGTTCTTTCTCGTCCGACTCCTGTTCCTGCATGGAGACTCGCCCCTCCGTTTCCGCCCAGAGATTCGTCAACACACGATGGAATTGCTTGTCACTCACAGATTGCTTCTGTCTAATCCAATCAAACTTTGAAAACGGGATCTCCTCAAAAGGACGAAACTCGTCAAGCAGCATTCCTTTCAGTTCGTTATCCTCAATCCCATAGGAGTGTGATATCCAAAGAAACCCTATCGACATCCAAACGAAAAAAGCTCTCATCCTTCATCCTTTCGATTTCAATGCATCGGCTCCCGCATGGACATCTGGTCCAGCCCGACACTGACAGCCCCCTGCATTCCTCCCGAATCCTTTATAATAGCCCTAAGGAATCCCAGAGGAATGACACAATTAAAATGGTTATGCATTACAGCTTTATACATCACTTGCGAATACAAAAGTGTTGGGGGATAAAAACCTGTTCCCTCACCTCCACTCCAATTCCGTGTGCCGATCTTTAATTCCGAGACATATCCTTCAATCTCTCCCTGTTTATACAAATCTTTGAGGCCACAGGCATGTCCAATTTCGTGGGCCAGTACAGCAGCGGGCGCATTCCCCCGCAACAAACATCTTGATACAAATCTCACGCATAGGTATCTCTCCTTCCGCCGGCAGAAACCGTTATCCGGCACACCGCT
>DBXN01000168.1:0-426 GCA_002309585.1 Verrucomicrobia bacterium UBA1211 | reverse complement strand
ACCATTGCGGAAGAATCGAAGGCAAGAGGGAAACGGCGGTTCCGCGTGACGGATTCTGACGGATCCCATCCGCGATGATTTTTCCCATGACACGGTTGGGAAAGTGCGGTATACTGAAAACAAACTTTCATCGGGGCATAGTGTGTGCTTGCCCCGAACCGATGGTTATCGTTGAGGAGAACGTATGGCACAGGCAGTCATTTTCCCGAAACTCGGGCAGACTATGGAAGAGGGAGCCATTGTCAAGTGGCTCAAGAAAGAGGGCGATCCCGTCGCCAAGGGGGATATCCTCTTTGAGATCGAGACGGATAAGGCGAATCTGGAGGTGGAAAGTTTCTTTGAGGGCGTTCTGCTGAAGATTTACATCCGCGAGGGCATCACGGTTCCCGTGAATACCGTCGTGGCGTATGTCGGCGCGAAGGGCGA
>DBXN01000162.1 GCA_002309585.1 Verrucomicrobia bacterium UBA1211 | reverse complement strand
CCCCCCAGCCGATCGGCGGCTGGACCGCCTACACGATTCCGCCGATTCACGGTATCTGGGTCTTTGATACCTTTTTTGACGCGTGGGATTACGATCCGACGTCCGGGAAGGCGGCGAAATATCTCGCGTTCGGCCGTGAACTCGCCGCCGGTCTCGAACATGCGTGGACGGTGGAGAACGGGGTACGCCGATTCGGGGTTTCCTGTTCGCCGGAGGTCGGCGATAACGGGCCGGGCTGTTTTGTGACCCCGAATTCCAGCTACGAGCGGGCGATCCTCACGAGCTTCTATCTCTATCTTTCCCGTCTGGCGGACGCCTGCGGCGAGAAGGACGAGGCGGCGAAGTGGCGGGGATACGTGGGGACCTTCGGCCCGCCGAATGTCACGGGGGAGGGGGTGCTGACGGTCGCCGCCGGGAATCCCCTGAAGGCGTCGCATCGCCACGCCTCGCATTTGATGCAGGTGTTTCCGCTCACGAATGTGCCGGACGAGCCGGGCGTGGATGCGGCGCGGTCGGTGGATGCGTGGGAAGGGCTCGGTACCGATTGGTGGTGCGGCTATTCCTTCGCGTGGGCCGGCTGCTTTGAGGCGCGGCTGGGGCGCGGCGCGCGCGCCTTCCGGTATCTGAAGGATTTCCAGCGGGCGTTTGTCACGAAAAACGGTTTCCATGTGAATGGCGACCAGCTGAAGTGCGGGCTTTCCCGGTTTACCTACGGGCCTTTCACCCTGGAGGGCGATTTCGGCTACGCGCGGGGCATTCAGGAGATGCTGCTCCAGTATGACCCGCGTGAGAACCGGGTGACGCTCTTCCCCGCCCTGCCGCAGGCGTGGGACGGCAAGGAGGTCTCGTTCCGCGATTTGCGTGTTCCCGGCGGTCACCGCATCTCCGCGCGTCGCGCGGCCGACGGCGCGGTGACCTATACGACCAAGCCCGGGATCCGGAAGATGCCCGCCATCGCAGTGAAGGGGTCGGATTGATTTCATGACAGGAATAGGAGAATGCCAGTGATGAGACGCAGAACATTCATCAAGGCGGGCACGGCGCTTGCGTTCCCGACCATCATTCCCGCGTCGGTGTTGGGTGAAGATGCCCCATCGAACAAAATAGCGCTCGGCGTGATCGGGTGCGGACGCATCGCGAACGCCTACAATGTGCCATCGTGTCTGAAGAACGGCGGCGACCGGCATTGCGCTTTCATTGCATTATCGGATGTCGATCTCGTCCGGATGCGCCACCTGAAGGGGCGGCTTGCGGAGAAGGGGATGCAGGGGCGCGATCTTGTGGACGGGAAACGGTGCTATCAGGACTACCGCCGTCTTCTTGACGATCCCGCGGTTGACGGCGTGCTTATCGCGACGCCCGACCATTGGCATGCCCAGATGGCGATCGAGGCCTGTTTCGCGAACAAGGATGTCTTTCTCCAGAAGCCCATGGCGATGACCATCGGCGAGGGCCGCGCCATCGTGCGGGCCGCGCAAGCGAACCGCAGAATCCTCCGGACCGGTACCCAGCAGCGGACCGAGGAGAATTTCATCCACGCCGTCGAATGTGTCCGGGAAGGCCGCATCGGCAAGATCGTGCGCGTGGAGGTGGGCGTGCCGGACGACCCGAAGGAGTATGACCTGCCGACGGAAGAGCCCGTCCCGGCGGACTTTGACTGGAACATGTGGCAGGGGCCCGCCCCGGAAGCGCCCTATGCGCGGCTGCGGAGCCATCAGCGCGGGGTTGGACGCGACGCGGGCAAGGTGAATTTCGCGCGCGGCGGCTGGATGACCATCCAGGCGTATGACATGGGGATGATCGCCAATTGGGGGGCGCATCACATCGACACCGCGCAGCGCGGTCTCGGCGAAGAACTCGGTGGCCCCGTGTCCGTGGAGGGCACCTGCGAATACCCGAAGGGCCGCAAACTGTGGGATACGCACGGCGAGTGCGACATCACCTGGACCTATCCCTCCGGCGCGGTGATGAAGCTCGGCTCCACGCGCAAGTATCCGTGCGGGGTGCGCTTCATCGGCGAGAAGGGGGATTGGGTCTTCTGCGGCTTCGCCGGAAAGCAGACGAAGAGCGACCCGACGGGGGTTTCGACCAGCGAACTCTCCGGCATGCCGATCGCCGCGAGCCGCAAGGGGATCATCGAGGATCCCGTCTCAAAGCCGTTGCCCCGCCCGATGGAGCACAACCGCGAATGGGTGGAGGAGATGCGGACGCGGGGACCGCTCGCCATGCCGCTAGAGGAGGCGCAGCGGACCTCGACCACCTGCGTGCTCGGCTATATGGCGATGAAACTGGGGCGCAAGCTGAAGTGGGATCCCCAGGCGGAGCGGTTCGTTGATGACGCGCAGGCGAACGCGATGATGTTCCGTGAGGAGCGCGAGGGCTTCGGGGTGAAACGGCTCCTCCGTTCGCGGTTCTGACGGGAGGAAGCCCGCCCTGCCGCAAGGGTTGGCGGGGACGGGAAATACGGATGTCTGATGGCGTGAGGCCGGACGGCGAGAGAGAAACATGATGCAAACAATGAAGATGATCGGGTTGGCTGTGATGATGGGGTGTTCGGCGATGGGTGATTCGGTGAGACCGCTGGTGGTGGGTATCGCGGATATGTGTCCGCCGGAGAATGACGGGCGCGATGTGACCGTCCGCGCGCAGTATGCCGAGGCGGTTTCAAAGGGCGGGAACCTGCCGGTGGTCATCCCCCGGTTCGGCACCGACGCCCAGCTGGACGCGATTCTTTCGCGGGTCGATCTCGTGCTGTTCGCGGGGGGTGAGGATGTTGCTCCCGCCCGGTATCGGGAGAAGGAGAGCCCCAAACTCGGTACGGTCAATCTGACGCGGGACGCCTTCGAGTTCCGGTTGCTGGCGATCGCCCGGAAGCGGGGGCTGCCGATCGTCGGGATCTGCCGGGGCTGCCAGCTGGTCAACGTCGCCTTCGGGGGAACGCTCTGGCAGGATCTGCCGAGCGAGTTCCCGGCGGAGAATGTGCAGCACCGCGGGGTCTCGCATGCCATCACGATTCTGCCGGATTCCTGTCTGGCGCGGATGATCGGGAAGACGGAGGTGACGGTAAACTCCTCCCACCATCAGGCGGTGAAGGAGGCCGCGCCGGGCTTCCGGATTGTCGCCCGTTCGCCTGAGGGGGTTCCCGAGGCGATCGAGGCGACGGACTATCCGGCGCTGGGCGTCCAGTTCCATCCGGAGCGGCTCGTCGTGGAGGATAAGAATCCGGTTTTCGAGCGTTTCTTCCGGAATTTCCATTTGACGCTTCCGGCGGATCAGGCGAAGTCCCGGCAATAGGGGAGATACGGATATGCGGACGATCATACTTTGGGCGATCATCGGGTGGATGGGGTTGAGCGGTCTGGCCCGGACCGCGGTTTGGCAGGTTGAGAAGGGTGACCGGAAGGTGCTCTTCGCAGGGACGTGCCACTGTCTGAGCGAAAAGGATTATCCCTTGCCGGATGAGTTCCAGCGGGCGTATGACACGGCGGAGATGATTGTCTTCGAGTGCGATCTGGGGGTGCTGGAGTCGCCGGAAGCGCAGATGAAGCTGCAGCGGGCGTGCGGCTATACGGATGGAACGACCTTGAAGGATCATCTCTCCAAGCCGGTCTATGACGAGTTGGCGGCCTGCTGCGCCTCGAACAACGTTCCGCTGAAGATGTTCGCCTCGTTCAAACCGCCGATGGTCCTGTTGGCGCTGATGTTCACCGAACTTCGTAAGGTCGGGATCGAGCCGGGATGGGGCGTGGATGTCCATTTCCACAAGCGGGCGCTGAAGGACAAGAAACGGGAGATGGGGCTGGAGTCGGTGGAGGATCAGATCCGCTATGTCTCGACGATGGCCGACGGGATGGAGGATGATTTCGTCCGTTATTCGCTTCAGGATCTGAAGGCGACGCAAACCAAGTTCCGCGAGATCATCACGAACTGGCGCGCGGGTGACAGCGAACGGTTGAACGCCTTGCTTCAGGAGGAGATGGCGTCGCAGTTCACCTCGCTCAGCAAGCGGTTGCTGAAGGATCGGAATGTGGCGTGGCTGCCGCAGATCGAACGGCTCTTCACGACTCCGGAGGTGGAGCTGGTGATGGTGGGGACGGGCCATCTGGTCGGCCCGGACAGCGTGTTGAAGATGCTGGAGAACAAAGGCTACACGGTCCGGTTTCTGCGCTAGGAGGGGATCATGTTCCGTTTCGATCTGCACGTCCACTCATGCCTCTCTCCCTGCGGCGATCTGGAGTGCTCGCCGGCGGCGGTGGTCCGCACGGCCAAAGCGCGGGGATTGAACGGGATCATGTTGGCGGATCACAACACCGCGATGAACGCGCCGGCGCTGGCGGAGGTCTGCCGGAGAGAGACGTTCCAGTGCCTGTTCGGCATGGAGGTGACGACGATGGAGGAGGCGCACTGCCTGGCGGTCTTCGATACGCTGGAGCAGGCGTCCGCCATGACGGAGATCTGCTACGCCGCGCTGCCGAAACGGGTGAACCAGCCGGAGGTCTTCGGTGACCAGCCGATCGTCGATGCCGACGAGGGGATCGAGGATTTGGAGTGGCGGCTGTTGAGCGCCCCGACGCGGCTGCCGTTGCGGACGGTGGGGGAGAAGGTTCATGAGCTGGGCGGGCTGTTCATCGCCGCCCACATCGACCGTCCGGTCTTCAGCGTCACGTCGCAACTGGGCGGCATCGCGGGGGACGAGGGGTTTGACGCGGTGGAGTTCAGCCGTCATGCCGATCTGGACGAGTGGGAGGCGAAGGCGTGCGGCCTCCCCTTCATCCGCTCCTCCGACGCCCACTATCTGGCGGATATCGGCAGCATCTGGACAGAGGCGCCTTTCGAGCGGCTTTCGGTCGAGGCGCTCAAAGCCGCCTTCCGCGACCGGACGCTGGGATGGGGAAGGAGAGGGGAGAGTGACGAGTGACGGGTGACGAGTGACGAGAGAGGATGGAAAACCCCTCAACGCTCAACAGGAAGGGGTGATTGTGGCAATGTGGGAATGTGGCAATGTGGCATTATGAAAATGTTGTAGAGTGAAATTCCATAATGGCTTAAT
>DBXN01000019.1:4583-7520 GCA_002309585.1 Verrucomicrobia bacterium UBA1211 | reverse complement strand
CAGAGGTCCAGCGCCGTCGCGCGGTCACGCGCCCACGCCTCGTACCAGAGCGTCGACCAGCCGTCCAGGCCTGGATTGCCGCGCGGGTAGAACATCCCGGTGCGGACATGGTACACGAGCTTGAGCGCCCCACCACCCATCAGCGGATCGGGATAGTGCGCGAGCGCCCATTCCTCCCACTTCTCCGCATCGGCCGACCAGTCGCCGTGCCCCAGTCGCGAGAAGAGACGAAACGCGTAGTGCGGATGGTTGTTGCAGGGGAAGAAAAGAAGCCCCGGCTCGCATGTGACGCCACCGGAAGGATTCTCACGCATCTGCTCCACGGTCACGTCAATGAGTTTCTGCACGGTGTAGTGGACCTTCTGGTCCGCCTTCCAGACGAAATCAAAGCCCTTCTCCCAGTATTTGCGGTCATGCGTGAACCACTCGTGGAACGCGAGCAGATGCAGCAGGTGGCCGGTGTACATCACGTTCTCGCGGTAGCATGGATCGGGCGCCCACGGTTTCGTCCCCCAGTAGCTCTTCGACTGCGAATACGCCCACACGTCACGCCGGAGCATGCGCTGCACGCAGTTGTCGAGGATCCGCCCCACGCGGTTCGTCACTGCGGCATCGCCGCGCATGCCGATCGCGGCGGCGGCGTACCCGGAGAACGCGATGCTGTAGCGCTTCGCGAAGATACCGTGCTGCGAACCGGCAATGTCCCACCACTCCTTCTCCTCCGTAGCCGAGAGTGGCCCCGTCACGTAATCAAGGAAGTCAAGTGCATCCCGCTCCTCGGCACTCAACTGCGCCCCATCCGCGAGGGAGAAAACCGACACGGCAAATGCAAGGATCAAGATGACGCGCTTCCATTCATGCAACTTATCGTGAATCTTGCGTTTCATCTTCTGATTTCTCCTGAAAACGCAAAGATTAATGCCATAATGCCACATTGCCATTATTCCACAATGCCATAATCACCCATCATTCTTCATTTCTCATTCCCACGTCTGGGGGACGGCGGGTGAAGAGCGTCCGGTTGGGTTCCGGGCCGAGTTCGACGGCCAACGTCCCGCCCGCCAAGATCTCATCCGAGGTCAACCAGGCGCGGTCGAGGGGTTTGCCGTTGAGCGAAGCTTTTTGAATGTAGAGGTTCTCCGGTGTGGCGTTCGCCGCCTTCACGGTGAAGGTCGTCGCGGGCTTCCCGCCGCGCACGCCGATCTTCAGCGTCGCCTCTGAAAAGATGGGTGAGGTCAGGATCCACACGCCGCTTCCTGGCGCGACGGGATGGAAACCGACCGCCGTCAGCACGTACCAGGCGCTCATCTGCCCCACATCGTCATTTCCGCAAAGTCCGCGCACCTCATCGCCGTAGGCGCCGGCGCAGATCTCCCTCGCCCACCGCTGGGTGTGCCACGGCTTCCCGCAATACGGGAAGAGGAAGGCGACATGGTGGCACGGCTCGTTGGGATGGTTGTAGTAGTCGTTCCAGAGGAAGTTCTTCGGGGTCTTCTCGAAGAAGTGTTTGAGGGTATCGCCGAAGGCCTTGTCGCCGCCCATCAGCCGGATCAGACCGGGCACGTCATGCGGCACGAACCACGCCTGCTGATAGGGATTGGACTGCTCGGTTCCCTGCTTGGAATGGCTCTTCCGGTTGAAATCGGGCCGCCACGCGCCCGACTCATCGGCGCGGGAACGCATCCACCCGACCGATGTGTCCCAACAGTTGGTGTACCACTGCGCGCGGGCGAAGTAGGTTTTCGCCTCCTCCCGTTTGCCGAGCGCCGTCGCGAGGCGACCCATGCACCAATCGGTGAAGGCGTACTCCAGCGTCTGCGAGAGGGATCCCGGCGTCCACCCGCACGGCTTGTTTCCGCGCTTGCGCGAGGTTTCCACTGCGTAGGGCCACGCCTCCTCCAGTCCCCAGTCCCGGATCCCCTGCGCCCAGGCGTCGGCCATCACCGGCAGCAACGGATTGCCGATCATGCAGGAGGAGGGACACCCGAAAATGTCCCAGACCGGAAGGGTGTCACGCTTGCCGCTCTTCGTCACCTCCACCATCGACCGGATCGTCTCGGAGACCACATCGGGCCGGATCAGCGTCAGCAGCGGAAACTCGCTCCGGAAGACATCCCATCCGCTGAAGATCGTCCGCTTCACCGGCTCGCCCAGATCGCTGTAATTACGCGGATCGATCTGGCAGTGGTAGAGCGCCGTCGCGAAAATCCGACGTTCCCGTTCCGTTCCGCCCTTCACCTGCACCACCGAGAGCGCATCGGACCACCGTTTCTTCGCCGCGTCACGGACCCCGTCGAAATCCCATCCCGGAATCTCATTCGCGAGATTCTTCTTGGCCCCCTCCAGACTCGAATAGGAGAATCCGACCTTGAGCGCAACCTTCTCCCCCTCATGGGTCGGAAACTCGCCGAAGAAGCCCAGATTCGATCCCTCCGCCTCCTGACGCCCTTCAAAGATCGTCTCGCCGTCCCACACGCCGCTGACGGAGAAGGGCGTTGAACAGACCGCATAGAACCAGACGGTATAGGTCACGCCACCCCGCCCGTACTGCCAGCCGCCCTCCGTGGGATCGCAGGTGATCGAACCCTCAATGACGCGATTCCCCACCTGTTTCACGGTCTGACGGCTCTTTTTCAGCAGCGGGTTGAGCTGCCCCATCCGCCGGGCGAGATTGATCTGGATACGCGAGGCGTTGTCCTTCGGGAAAGTGAAGCGGATGATCCCTGAATGGGGCGCGGCGGTCAGTTCCGCCTTCACGCGGTAGCGGTCGAGTTCAACCGAATAATACCCGGCCTTGGCCGTCTCGTTCGAGTGGGAGAAGGGGGAACGCGCAGAAACGCGGTCAAACACGCGCGGGCCGTTGGCGGGCATCACGAGGAAGTTTCCGAACTCCCCGTTCGCCCCAACGCCGGAGAGATGGAAGAAACTGAACCCCTC
>DBXN01000019.1:0-4520 GCA_002309585.1 Verrucomicrobia bacterium UBA1211 | reverse complement strand
GTTGTCGCGCCGGGGAAGGTCTTCCCAAGGCCATGGCCACCCTGGCCGCCGCCGGAGATCGCACCGATCATCGGGTCGATATCGTCGACCGTCACGCTGGGTACCGCGCGAACCGAACAGATGGCGGAACAGACCGCCGCAACGCCAACCACCCAAATCCCCGCGAAACCTTCGATTCTCATACCGTCATCCTTTCACGCTATCGGTTGATGTTTCGATCTCCGCATAAAACGCGCGGCGCCAGCCGTTCGCCATCGGGAGGGAACGCCGTTCCTCATCCGTCGCCAGAATCCACTGCCCGGCATCCCGCCTGGATGCGATCAACGCGGGATCGAGTCCCAGTGCGCGGCACCGCTCGGCAATCNNCCCCGAGAAGCCTGTCTTCCTTCGCCTTCAGTTCGGCGTGGGAATACGGCATCGCGCGTCCCATCGCCAGGGGTTCCGGCCCCCGCGCAGACGCTTCGTGGATCGCAGCGACCGCCTCCTGGATATCCCTCGCGGGAATCCGGGCACCCACCCCATGAACGGCATACACCCCTTCGGCCGTCTTGGGCTGGCGGATGGCGAGTTCGATCAGGGCGGCGTCGTTCACCAGAAAACTGCGCGGCCGATCCCGCATCCGGGCCAACGACTCCCGCCACGCGGCCAACGCCTTCAAGACCGGCATCTGCTCCGGCCGCAACGCATGGATACCCTTCACGCGCTGCCACGCCTCCTCCGGCGTCTTTTCGCGATAACGGGTTGGGTCGTCAAACTGCGTCATCTCCTCCGCCTGCCAGCGGCGGGTCTCATCGGTGAAACACCCCTCAATCAGCTTTTCCCGGAGTTCCGGCAGATAAAGAACATCATCCGCCGCATAGGTGACCTGCTTCTCATCCAAGGGACGGCGGACCCAATTGGAACGCGTTTCGCTCTTCTCCAAATGGATCCCCAGCTGATCCTCCAAAAGATTCTTCAGGGAGATCGAGCTGGAGAGATCGGCGAATCCCGCCGCCAACCGCGTGTCGAAGACCCGTTTGGGGAAAGCGCCCGTCGCCTGATTCAAAATCACGAGGTCCTGCTGCGCGTCATGAAAGATCTTCACCACGTCGGGCGATGACAAGACCGCGCCAAAGGGTTTGATATCCTTCAGGCCAACAGGATCGATCAGCCAGCACGAACGGTCGGCGGTCGCGATCTGGACCAGACCCAAAACCGGATAGTAGGTCCGTTCCCAGACAAATTCCGTATCCACCGCAGCCACCGGCTCCCGCAACAGACGGTCGCAAAGCGCGCGTAACCCTTCAGGCGTATCAACAACAATCGGCGTATTCAACGCTTCCCCTCTTCTCTCTGTTTCAATCCAGACCCTCGATTGTGATGTTCCGCGTCTCGGCATCTGGGGTCAACGAAAAAGTCAGGCGGACCGCATCGGGTGGGATCAGCTCGCCCGCGCGTTCCGGCCACTCGACAGCCACCACCGCGCCGGATTCCAGATATTCGGGATATCCGATCGTCAACAGATCATCGGGACCCGACAACCGATAGAGGTCCATGTGGACCAGCTTAAACCGCGGAGTGGGATATTCGACGGAGAGGGTAAAGGTCGGGCTGGTCACCGGCCGGCGCACGCCCAGCGCGCCCCCGATCCCCTGCATGAAGGTGGTCTTCCCCGCCCCGAGGTCACCCTGAAGGGCGAGCACCATGCCCGGTTTCAGTTTTGCGGCGACCGTCCGCGCCAATGCCCAGGTCTCTTCGACCGAATGGACCGTCACCGTCCGTTTCATTCCGCCAGCCACGCCACCACCTCATCCACAAACCGGTCCATGTAAATCTCCGCGAACGCCGACGCATGGGGCAACCGGTATAAGCCCGGCAGATTCCCCGCCAGTGGCGATGCGGCCGTCAGCGGCTCCTGCGCGAAGACATCCAGACAGGCGCCGCGCAACCGGCGTGTCTGAAGCGCCTCCGCCAAGGCGGTCTCGTCAATGCAGTTACCACGCCCCAGATTATAGATTACCGCATGTTGCGGCAATCGCGCCAAACGGGCGGCGTCAATCAGCCGGTCAGTCCCGGTGTCATTCGGCAGGACAAGAATGAGATGGTCCGCCTCAGCCAACACCTCGTCAAGCCGTTCCATCGTCACCACGCGGTCCTCCGGGCCGAAACCGTCCGGAAGCGAAATCGGGGTTCGCTTCACCCCGGTCACCCGCACTTGGAAAGCCTTCAGCAACTGTCCGCATGCGATCCCGACATGGCCGAAACCGAGGATCACCGCGTGGCTTCCCGCCAGTAATCGCAGGTGATACAGTTGATCGCGGGGCCACAACCCGCCCGCCAGCTGGTCACGGTAGGCGTCGTACAGACCGCGGTTGAACGCCAACATCATCCCCAACAGCGTCTCTGCCATGATCGGTCCGTGAAACGTCCCGTGGCGAACCTGGACGGAAGCGGGCGGTGTGATCGGGAAGAAGTCACGACCCGCCGCAGGGGTCGCGATCCGGCGGAGACGCGGCGCGTGGTTGAACCACTCCTGGCGGAACGCCCACGTAACGGCGACATCGGCGCAAGGCAACGCCTCCAAGAAAGATGCTTCGTCCCTACACCAAATCACCTCTGCGGCCGGATAGGTCGCGCGCAGCCGCGCCAGATGGCGATCTTTGATCGCGAAAAAGGGAATCGCGTTTTCTTGAAAGACAACCAGCGTATGGACCGTCATATCAGTACCTCCGCAAACGCGCGTTCAAACGTCAACAGCGCCTGACAGACCGGGCACCGTGTCGCAAAGGGATTGAAGGGTTCGGGAAGACGGACCGGCGTCGCGCAGACGAAACACTTGGTCACCTTGCCACCCGAAACCTGAACGAGTCTCATCCCTGTCAGGTCACGGCCCCACGAATAGTCGGCGTACCGGTCTGAATCGTCCCGCTTCAGCCGTTCGTAGGCATCATGGATGCGCGTGAACTTCTCGGCGGTCAACGCGCGGATTTCCGGGGGAAGATCGGCATGGCGGTCGGGATGGTACGTCATGCTCAACGCCCGGTATGCCTTTTTAACGGCCTCCGCGGAAGCCCCGACCGGCAATTCAAGCGTCTTGTACGCCTCCGCCCGTTCCGTCCCGTCTCTCTCGGATTGCGGTTCCGGAACGAAAAGATGGAAGATCCCCGCGAACAAATCGGCGGGAATCCCCATTGGCGCGGGCACCTCCATGAGATAGCGGTGTTCGGGCTGGGTAAGATCGCCGTCGCAGACCGCCACGCGCAACAGCCAGAACAAAACCCGGCGGGAAAGCTCCGCGTCGGTTCGGACCGTCATCGCCAGCAAACCGCCGGGATGAGCGATCGACCGCGCCTGATCCAAGAGAAGCATCAGCGAGTCGTCACCCAAACACCGCCCCATCTGTCCGTTCGCCTCCCGAAGGACCGTCCGGATGACCTGTTCCTCTTTCGGGGAGAAGGCGCCGTCCACCACCGCCAGCTCATAGAGTGCGCCGGCGAGAAGGGCCAGCGTCCGCTGACGGGCCCGGAGCGCTTCGCGCTGCTGTTTCCGGTCAACGAAAAGATGGCCCGCGGCCGCCCCGGCCAACGTCCCGATGGGGCCGAAAAACGAACCCAGACTGCCGCCGATGATTTTGCCCTGCCAGCTCATGCGACCGAACGTCTCCCCCGCCGTCCCGTCTACGCCTGCGTCAACCGGGCGTGCATCGCTTTCATCTCATCCATCGATGCGTAAGGGGAAGGTGTCCACATGGAGGCTTTCGGTTCCGTCCCCCACCGGGGAATCACATGGAAATGGACATGGGGAACGCTCTGGGTTGCGCATGCGCCATTGTTCTGCATCACGTTGAACCCGTCACACGCCAACTTCTCCTTCAGCAACCGCGCCACCTTCTGCACCGCCGACAAGACCGGCGTAAACGCGCTTTCGGGGAGGTCGGTCAACGTCTGAGCGTGAACTTTCGGAACGACCAGCGTGTGGCCCTTTTCGAATGGCTGGAGATCCAGAAACGCGACCACCTGGTCATCCTCATAGACCTTGCAGGACGGAATCTCGCCGTTGATGATCTTACAGAAAACACAGTCTGACATCTTATCTCCTCCTCGTAACCCTGTTGACGCCTACCGCAACGCCGTCGCTCCGAGAGCCAACACCACCACCCCGATCGCGATCCGGATCGCGGCCAGCCCCTTCATCCGCGCCGGCGTCGCCATCTGCCAATCGATGAACTGCCGCAACTTCCACGGATAGAGGATCAAAACCATCCCCCAAATGATGATCACATAAGCCAGCGTGATCACCACCAGGCGCATTGGAGAGGGATGGATACGCGCGACATGAAGCAATTCATACGGGAAAAGCGTGTAGATTCCGCCCAACGCGCGGCACGCCAGGAGATTGTCCAGCCAGTACCAGCTTAAAGGGATACCCGCAATACCCAGCAGGATGATCACCGTCTGGATTTTGGGCGGGGTCAAGAAATCCAGCCCCATCTGAAGGACCGCCACCACAGCCCAAATCCATGCGATGGTGCTGAGGATGCG
>DBXN01000007.1:2597-13349 GCA_002309585.1 Verrucomicrobia bacterium UBA1211 | reverse complement strand
GTGAGCTTGACGCGGCTGTTGCCAATCGGGGAACCGCCGTGCTTGGTGAGGACGAGCGCATGCTTGCGAACCTCGTCGGTCACCGGAATGGACTCGCCCTTCAGAAGCCCCATGTACCCGTTTACATAGCCAATCATCTCGACGCCAGGGGCCTTCTTGCTATACTCGTCGATCAGATACCCTATTGAACTGGACAGACAGGGGGCCAAACCGCCCGCCGTCAGAAACGCAACCTTCTTCACTTCTTTCATTTTTGTTAACTGTTCCTTTGATTTTTAACCCAAATCCTTCAGCACGCGCACCATCTCGATGGCAGACTGCATGGCGGAAAAGCCCTTGTTGCCCTGCTTCGTTCCGCAACGCTCTACGGCCTGTTCGAGGTTCTCCGCAGCAACGATTCCGTCAAGAACCGGCACGCCGGTCTCGACCGAGATTTCGCTGAACGCCTTCGCCGTGGCCTGGTTGATGAGGTCGGCATGGGCCGTGGCGCCCTGGACGACCGCTCCAAGCGCGATTACGGCATCGTACTTCTTGAGCGCCATGCGCTTGGCGACGAGCGGAATCTCGTATGCGCCAGGCACGCGCACAAGCGTAAGCCCCTTCTCGTCGCCGCCCATGCGGACAAACGCGTCGACCGCGCCCTTTACGAGCTGCTCAGTGAGAAAGCTGTTAAAACGGCTTACGACAATGCCGATCTTCAGCCCCTTGGCGTCAAGCGCCCCGTTGATTTCCTTATACATTCTAACAGCACCTCCAATGTCAAAAGAGGGGCGAATTATACCATTTTTAACCAAAAATGTCTAGAGGGCGACGAATCAGTAGATTCTGTTTTCGCAGCCTTTGACAAGTCGCTCTATGTTCGTGCGGTGCTTTACGACAACAAACAGAGCAATCACATCCGCCACAATGCGCAAAAGCATCGTCGCCGGGAAAAGCCACACCGCAACGCCGAGAGTGACGGCGGCAAGTATGGAACCGAGCGAAATATAGTGCGAAAGCCATACGGTGACGACAAACACGCCGAATGCGGCAAGCGTTGGATACGGCATAAGCGCCATAAACATGCCAAAGGCCGTCGCAACGCCCTTTCCCCCCTTGAAACGCATGAAAACGGTCAGCGTGTGCCCCACGACGCACGCAAGCCCCACGCATACAGGCAGGTTCTCGGCCAATACTCCGCCACCCAGATGGCGCGTCGCATATATGGAACACAGCAAGGTCGGCGCAAAGCCCTTCGCAAAGTCGCAGAAGAACGCGAGAAAGCCCCACTTCTTGCCGACCGTGCGGTAGACATTGGTGGCACCAATGTTCTTTGACCCAACCGTCCGAACGTCCACACCACGCATCCGTCCAATTAGGTAACCAAATGGTACGGCTCCGACAAAGTACGCTACTGCAAGCCAGCAAATGGCAAAAACGACATCATTGTCCATGTGCATGATCCTTTCCTATGTATTCGCACGGCGCCTTCTTCGCGCAGAGCCCCTGCGCAAAGCGCACGCCGTACCAGACGTGCGTCGCGAAAACGCCCGAAGCCGTAAGGAGCCATGCGAGCGGATTGAGCGAGAACGTAAACGCGAGAACAAGGGAGAAATACGCCAGCGTTGGCACGGCGAGAAAGCCCTTCCAGGCGAGGAAAAGCCAGATCGGCATTGCCTCAGGCTGGGGAACAAGCGCCAAAGCCACCCAGGCAACGAGATAGAGGACAAAGGCCGACGGCACGAAATAGCTCAACTTGAGGGAATTGGACGGGAACCGCTTGCAGAAGTATCCGCGATGGAAGGCGTAGCGACCGAGCTGGCGGAGGTGCGGAAGGAACAACGGACGCCTGTGGTGGTATACAACGACCCACGGATCGTAGACGATGCGCTTCCAGTTGTCCAGGATGTCCTTGCAGAGAAGCGTGTCCTCGCCGGGCCAGAAGTCGGTGCGGTATCCCTTGATCGCGCGGAGCAGGTCGGTGCGGACGAAGAGGTTACAGCTGGGGAAATCGTCAACCGAGGCGCGCACCCGGTCGCCGGCGTAACGGTAGCGGTAGTTCCCGGAGACGAGGATGTTCTCGTAGACACGTCCCCCCGCCTGCGCCGGGAAGGGATCGCCCGGCGGCGTGACGCCCGGACCTCCCACCCCGCCGACATCGGGCAGGGTGAAGTACTTGACCGCCTGTTTCAGCCAGTTGGGGACCGGGTAGGCATCATCATCCAAAAAGGCGACGATCTCGCCCTTCGCCTGTGCAATGCCCAGATTCCGCTTTTCGGCGGGGCGCACCTTGCCGGTCGGGATGATCCGCAGGGTGAAGGGATAGCTGGGGAGTTCCGCCGGGGCATCGGGGAGGACGATCACCTCGAAGTGCGGGTAGGTTTGGGCGGCCAGCGCATTCAGCGCCTCGGTCAGGTAAGGGCTGGGGGCGGGACAGGCGATCACGACCGAGACGAGGAAGGGTTTTTCGGGCGGCGGCGCGGTCTCCACGCTCGCGTAGTAGCGGAGAATCCGGAGCCGGTAGAAGATCGCAAAGGTATCGTTCATCGTCTGGCGGACGTTTGTCCAGGAGAGACACCCGACCTTCTTGCCGAAGTGCATCTCGATGGGCGCCTCGGCGACGCGGTAACCTTGGGCGTGGGCGATCGACAGGACCTCCAGATCGAACGCGAACGCCTTGACCAACATCCGGTCGAACGACCACTTCAGCGCCTCCCGGGTGAAGAGTTTCATGCCGACCTGGGTGTCGGAGACGGGCAGGCCGACCAGAATCCGGACCAGCGTGTAGTAGACCGCGCTGGAGAGACGGCGGTGCCACGGATAGTCGATCTTCGAGTCGGGGTGGCGTTTGGAACCGATCACGATGGCGGCTTTCTCCCGCTCCATCACATCGAAGAAGGTCGGGATCCGTTCGGGGGAGAGGTCGAGATCGCCGTCCAGCAGAAGGATATGGGTGCCGGACGAGGCTTCGAAACCCCGCTTGAGGGCGTTCCCCTTGCCGGCGTTGACCTTCACGAAAACGGGACGGATGTGCGCCGGGTCCTCTTCCGCCACGCGCCGGATCTCCTCCGCTGTGCGGTCATGGCTGCCGTCATCCACGGGAAGAATCTCGAAGGGAATGTGGCCGTCCAGCAGGCGGGAGACGGTGGCCAGGTTCTTGGCGATCACCGTTTCGAGGCCGTAGGCCGGCATGATCACGCTCAGCCTGCCGTCTTTACCCAGAAGGGATTGGGCCGGTTCCCAAAGTTTTTTCTCGTTTTCTGTGGTCATTCTCAAAAAGATAGGTAAAATACCTACCGTTGTTTGTGGCGATTTGTAGTCAGCGGCGGCCCGCTCACTCCTCTTCCCCGAATCCGGGTGAAAATGATAGGCGAGTTGCGCCGATAAACCAAACGAAAAATGCGTATGAGCGTGTACTTTTTCAGAAAACGGGGCGTCTGCGGAGGCGGAACCTTCTGCGCGTGGCTTTTCGCCGGAATGTTGCTGACCGCCGTCTGGGGCTGCTCGCGGCATGAGCCGGTCGCGCGGATCGAGCGGCAGGAACGCGGAATGGCGCTCTACCGGGAGGCGATCGCCGAGGAGCAGGCGGGGAACTTGGACGGCGCGATCCGTCTGCTGAAGCAGCTGCTGGCCTCCGAGCCACAGATCTTCTCGGCCCACTTTCAGCTGGCGACCCTGCTGCAGGATTACGCGAAGGACTATGTGGGCGCCATCCATCATTACATCGCCTATCTTGAGTTGCGTCCAGATGCCGAGAAGGCCTCTGTGCCGTTGCCGTCCGGAACAACGCTGGGGAAAGACGCGGGCAAGAGCGTGACCGAGATGCGGACGCTCATCCAGGAGCGTATTCGCCGCGCGAAGGAGTTGCTGGCACCGCAACTGCTCACGGAGCTGGGGGATTCGGTCGAGGGCGTCTCCCAGGCGCACCTGATGCGGGAGAACGAGCGGTTGAACGGACAGGTGAAGACCCTGACCGTGGAGAAGTCCGCCTTGACGCGCGAGAAGGAGGATGCGCTTACGAAGGTGAAGTCGCTTCAGGACGAGGCGGATCGGTTGCGCCGGCTGATCACTCGGATGCGGGGCGATATGGAGGCGGAGACCGCGCCCGCGCCGCGGAAGACGGTTAAGGCCGAGACACCGGAAAAGCCTGCGGAGAGCCCCGCCGCCCGCCGGTCCGCGCTGCAGCAGCTGCGGGAAGAGGCCGAATCGCTCGGCGCGGCGGTCCCGAAACCGGATGAGCCGAAGAAGGCCGAGCCGGTTGCCACATCCAAACCGCGCGCGTTGCCCAAGCCGGAAGCGGCGCCCAAAACGCCAGTGGTGAAAGAGAGTGATCTTTCGGCGGTGAAACGGGAGGCGTTGGCCGAGATCGAGAAGACTGAGAAGCCCGCCGATCCAAAACCCGTTCCGGAGGAGGAGAAGGGTGTCGAGGCGCCGGCGGATGCGCGCGATACCCTGAACGCCCTGCTGGGACGCGGGCCGAAGCGGGAGACGAAATCCTCTCCCGAATCGATGCGGGTCTATGTGGTCCAGCCCGGCGACACCCTCTTCCGTGTCTCGGAACGCTTCTACGGCGACACCACCAAGTGGAAGAAAATCCGGGACGCCAACCGTACCCGGATTGATCCCGACGGGCGGATTCGGGCGGGGCAGAGCATCTTGATCCCATAGGACGGATACGGCATGGCGGAACCTTCCCAGAATAAAGAGCGATTCAACCGTTCCGGCGCGTGGCATGTCTTTGCCCGGAGACTGAATCCCGGTGACGAACCTTCTTCCTCCTTCCGGCTGGAGACGCGCGACGAGGCGGCCAACGACCGCATCTTCTTCTCGCCCCGTAGCCAGCCGGAGCGGGGCCGCCGCCGCAAACGCCTGACGCACTACATTAGCGCGGGCGGGATGCGCCAGACCCGCCGGACCCTGGCCGATGACATCCGCGAGGAGCGCCGCCGCCGTTTCCTGATCTTCGCCGGGATGGTCGTCCTGGCGTGGGTGCTCTTCTCCTTCCTGCCGGTATAGATCATGCGTCTCCCGTCGGGTAAGGTTTTCAGGCAGGATTGACAGGATTATTTCACCGATCGTGTGGAACGTGCAGTTTATTTAACCCGGATTCCTCATTTGGGTTCTCACGCAGAGTCGGCCAAGAAAACCGGGCATGGAGTAGGGGAAAGGTTGAATCGCGCCCCCATGATATGGTAAAGTAATGTGTTGAAGGGGATATAGGGTTTTGCCCCGGAACGATGGGGAAAGGAAGAGGGGTGCGATGAGACTGTGGATGTCGGTTTTGCCGGTTTTGTTTGTGGCGTGCGGATGCACGGGACCGCTTTTCGAGGGATCGGTTTTTGAGCAGCGGCAGGCGCCGAGGCGGGTGGTGCAGGAGGTGGCGCAGCCGCCCACGCAGGCCGATCTGGCGTGCCAGCAGTTGAACGATCAGGTCGAGGCGCTGAACCGGAGTCTGAACGCGTTGGAGCAGCGTCTTTCCCGGCTGGAATTGCAGGTCGCGCAGGTTTCCCGTCCGAACGAGGAGGTGGTCGCGTTGCGCCGTGATCTCCAGCAGGTGAGGGGCGATCAGGAGCGGATGCGCCAGGAGATCGTCAGCGATCTGGCGGGGCGGATCGAGAAGATCGCCGCGCGGCAGGCCGCCGCGACCGCAGTCCCCGCCCCAACGCGTAACCCGCCTCCGCCCAAACCGCCCGTGGCGCAACAGCCCGCGACGCCTGCGCGCGGTTCCGGGTATGAGCATAAGGTTGAAAAGGGTCAGACCCTGACCGAGATCGCCCGCGGATACGGCACGACCGTCCCGGCGATCATGAAGGCCAACAAGATCTCGAACCCCTCCGCCATCCGTGTGGGGCAGGTTCTCTTTATCCCCGATCCGGAAAGGTAGTTTGCCATGTTTCCAGAAGTCCGTTTACGCCGGTTGCGCCGGACGCCCGCGATCCGCCAGCTTTTCGACGCGCCGTTCCCGCCGCCCGGCAAGTTCATCTGGCCCGTCTTCGTGGTTGAGGGTGAGAACCGGTGCGAGCCGATCCCGTCCATGCCGGGTCAGTTCCGGTACAGCGCCGACCAGCTGGTCAAGGCTCTTGAGCCGGTTGTCGCGCAGGGGATCGGCGGGGTGCTGCTCTTCGGCCAGACCGAGGGGGAGAAGGACGCGATCGGCAGCGGTGCCTTTGATGAGCGCGGGGTGGTCCAGCGGACCATCCCGCTGTTGAAACGCGCCTATCCCGATCTTGTGGTGATGACCGATGTCTGCCTCTGCGCCTACACGGCGCATGGCCACTGCGGCCCGCTGGATCGGAACGGGCAGGTCGATAACGATGCCGCGATCGAGCTGCTGGCGCGGGTCGCGCTCTCGCACGCAGAGGCCGGCGCCGATTGTGTCGCTCCGAGCGCGATGATGGACGGTCAGGTTCAGGCGATCCGCGAGACCCTCGCCGACCACGACCTGAACGACACCCTCCTGATGGCCTACTCCAGCAAGTTCGCCTCGTCGATGTACGGACCCTTCCGCGACGCGGAGAACTCCGCTCCATCCGCCGGTGACCGCAAGGGGTACCAGGCCTCGTACCGGAACCTCCGCACCGCGCTGCGGGAGTCGGCGTTTGACGAGGATGAGGGCGCCGACATCCTGATGGTCAAGCCCGCGCTTTTCTATCTGGATGTGCTCCAGAAGGTGCGGGAGACGTCGGACCTTCCCGTCGCGGTCTACAACGTAAGCGGCGAGTACAGTATGCTCATCGCGACCGCCGAAAGGGGATGGGGCGATTTGCGCGAGATGGTGCGCGAATCGATCATGGCGCTTGACCGGGCGGGCGCCGATCTGTTCATCTCCTACTGGGCCTCCCGGTACGGCGAGATTTTTGGCTGATTGTTGAACGAAAGGGGCGACGCCGATGGCGATGTTGGAGTTGGATGAGGCGGTGCAGCGGTTGACGAAATTCCGTTCCGCCTACGACGAGATGCACGGTTATCTGGACATGGAGAACCGCAAGAGCGCACTGGCTGATTTGGAGGCGCTGGCGGCCGGACCCGATTTCTGGAACGATCAGAACGCGGCCAAGGAGGTCATCGCCAAGACCAACGCCCAGCGGGCCTTCGTCCGCCCCTTCGAGGAGTTGGGCGGCGGGCTGGACGAGATCGAGCTGATGATCGATCTGGCGAAGGAGGAGACGCCCGGCCCCGCGCAGCAGCAGGCGCTGGAGGAGGTCAACCAGCTTTTCAACAAGGCGGACGCGCTTTTCGCGCGTCTCCGGATGCAGTCGCTCTTGAGCGGGCGGCTCGACGCCTGCAACGCCTACCTGACGCTCCATTCCGGCGCGGGCGGGACGGAGTCGTGCGATTGGGCCGATATGCTCTTTCGGATGTACCGGATGTATTGCGAGGACAACGGGTTCCAGGTCGAGGTGCTCGATACCCAGCCGGGTGAAGAGGCGGGTATCAAGTCGGTCACCTTCCTGGTCAGCGGACCCTACGCCTACGGTTACCTCAAGGCCGAGCGCGGTGTCCACCGGCTGGTCCGCATCAGCCCGTTCGATGCCAACAAAAGGCGTCACACCTCTTTTTCTTCGTTGGATGTGGTCGCCGAACTTTCGGACGACATCGAGGTGGAGATCAAGGATGAGGATCTGCGGATCGACACCTACCGTTCCGGCGGCGCGGGCGGACAGCACATCAACAAGACCGATTCCGCGGTCCGCCTGACCCACCTGCCCACCGGCATCGTGGTGGCGGTCCAGTCCGAGCGCTCCCAGCATAAGAACAAGGCGAAGGCCATGAGCATGCTGAAGGCGAAACTCTACGAGTACTACGAGGACAAGAAGCGGAAGGAGATGGAGCGTTTCTACGGCGAGAAGGGCGAGATCGCCTGGGGCAGCCAGATCCGTTCCTATGTCTTTCAGCCCTACACGATGGTTAAGGACCATCGTACCGGCGAGGAGACCTCTAATGTCCAGGCGGTGATGGACGGACGCATCCAGCCGTTCATCGAGGCTTACCTGAAATCCCACGCGGCCAAGTCAAACGCATAGACTGTCGGGCGCGCGGGGCCACTTAAACAAAAAAGCAGGAGAAGGCTATGAAACGTTTAGGTTATCTTTTTGCGGTGGCGGCGGGTGTTGCCGCGTGGTCGGAAGCGGCGGTGTATACGACGGAACGGCTGAATGATTTGGCCGTCCGGGACGGGAACGGCCAGATCGTTGTCTACGGTACCGACGGGTCGTATAATGACAATCCGTCGCTGACCAAGGCGGCGGCGTTTGACGGGGACACCGAGACCTTTTTCGATCCCTCCTCCGAGGCGGTCACGGAACCGTGCTGGGCGGGATTCGAGTTGGAGACGCCCATGATGATCACCCGTGTCCGTTTCTATCCGCGGGCGACCTATCCGGACCGTCTGGTGGGATGTCTGATCCAGGGGGCGAACACGGTCGATTTCTCCGATGCGGTCACCCTGCACACCATCACCGCCGCCCGCGCCAACGCTTGGGGCGACGAGAAGATGTCCACCCCCGAGTCCATGCAGGCCTTCAGGTATGTCCGAATTTACGGTCCGTCCCCTTATGTCGCCGGGGGGCCGCTCAACGGGAGTTGCTGCGGTAACGTGGCGGAGATCGAGTTTTACGGTTCGGACCTCCCCGGATCGGAGATGCAGTTCCCCGACCCGCCCGAGATCGGATTCGCGGACTGCATCAACGGACAGATGAATTTCCGGTTCGCGACGGTCGAGAATACCCTCATCTACCAGATCCAGCGGAAGAATGCGGACGCGCCGGATTCGGCGTTCGCCGACCATCTCAACTTCGGATACCCCGGGGCCGTCGCCCGGTACTATTGCTTCGACCCCACACCCGTCTCGGTGCCGACCGTCTACCGGGTGCGGGCGCTGAACACCGTCGGCGCCTCCGCGTGGGTCGAGAAGACGATTACGCCGCGTCCTTTCCTGCGCGGGACGTGGATCGGCGTGGCCGGATCGTGGGGGAATGGCGGCGCGACCGGCGACAAGGTCTTCGACGGTAACATCGCCACCTACTATGATCCCGAGAACGGGACAGGAAACGGCGGCTGGACCGGGTGTGATTTCGGGGAGGAACGGGTCATCACGGGACTGGCCTATGTGCCCCGGGAGAACTATGCCGACCGGATGCTGCAGGGGACGTTCCAATTCGCCTCCCGCCCCGATTTCGCCGATGCGGTGGTCTTCTTCCTGGTCACGGATATGCCCGGATACGACGCGGTCACGCTCATCGATCTCGCGGAACCCGTTACCGCGCGCTATGTCCGTTTCCAATCGGGTGCGGATGTGTGGTGTAACGCGGCGGAGATCGAATGGCGTCCGCCGGTGACGGAACTGGAGCCGCCGCCGCCCGTTACGGTCTCGATCTCGGATATGGAGCTTCAGCATGCCGTCTTGACCTGGGAGACACCCGCCCCCCGGACCCCCTGCGACACGATCGCCGTCCTGAAGGGGAAGGGCCCCGGCGGCCCCTGGATCGACATCTCGCCGGAGGACATCTCGTTGGCGACGACCACCCATACCGATACCGATATTTCAGGGTATGAGGGGTGGTACTATACCTTGGCCTATCGGAAAACGGTTGACGGTGTGAGCCACTTGGGCCCTGTTTCCGAGCCGGCCTTCTTCCGCCGCGGCCACAAATTGCCCGTCACCACCGTGAACGGTTACTTCCAGAACGGGATGACCGGGTTGACGGACGGTACGCCCTATCAGGACAACAGCGCGGTCGGTCCGGCGGCGATGTTCGACGGGAGCACCCAGACCTTTGCGGATATCGTCCCGGCGGCGGTCCGCGCGGGTGTGGATATGGCGGAACGCTATGGTATCACCTTCGCGCGCATCTTCCCGCGTTCGAACATCGTCGGACGCCCGAACGGGGCCGCGCTGTGGGCGTCGAACAATGAAAGCGACTGGATGGATGGCGTGCAGATCTCTCCCGCCGTGACGATCACGACGGCGGATTGGGTGTTGACAATGGCCAATTCCCCCGAGCGGTGGCGTTATGTCTATCTTTACAAGGCGTCGGATTTCTACGCGAATGTGGCGGAGTTGGAGCTGTATGGCTGGTCATTGGCGGATATCGCCGATGACCTGACCGCCCCGCAACATTTGGCGGCAACCTGTACCGCCGAGGCGTTGACCCTGACCTGGGATGAGGCGCTGAACGCGGAACGCTACATCGTCGAGCGTAAGGTCGGCCAGCTGGGCGAGTGGACCAAGATTGGGGAGTCGCTCACGGAGTCCCGTTTCGAAGATTCCACCGTCAACCTGCAGGGTGTCCTCCATGCCTATCGCGTGACGGCGGTCCGGGGTGACGAGCAGGCCTGCTCCGCCACTCTGGAACTGGTTCCCTATGTGACAGGGAACGGGACGGGGCTTTTCGCCACCTATTACGCGAACTACACCCTCGCCTATAGCCCGGATGAAACGGTCGCCGCGACCCGGGTGGATCCGACGATCGATTTCGCGTGGGGTGCGGGCGGGCCGGTGGATGGGGTGACCGACTACTTCGGCGCTGCCTGGACCGGGAAGCTGATCGTTCCCCTGTCCGGCATCTATACCTTCACGTTGGAGGTGGATGACGGTGCGGCGATCCGGATCGACGGCGAATTCCTCTACAACGCCATGAATGCTGTCGGGACGCATACATTCTATCGGGATCTGACGGCGGGCGAACACGATATCCGGATCGATTACCTTGAGGTCAGCGGGCAGGCGTATTGCCATCTGTCTTGGGACGGGCCCGTGGGGAAGGGGCCGAT
>DBXN01000007.1:1482-2543 GCA_002309585.1 Verrucomicrobia bacterium UBA1211 | reverse complement strand
CGCACCGTGGGCAATTCCCAAATGGGCTACACGCGGTTCAACATCGACGGATCCCTGACGATCGGCGCGGCGGGAATCGATTACTACGGCGCGAACGAGGGGTATCACGGGGTTTGGCAGGAGACGGACCGAAACTTCTGCTACACTTTGAAATACCGGTTCGATTCGGTGGAGTCGGGCGCGACCAAGGCGATGCTTCAGATCCGCGGGGCGCCGTTCGGGTCCGCGCCGGCGCTTGCGCCCTGCGTGATGCTCAGGACCGCCGATGAGGGTGATCCGTTCTACGCCTACAATCTGAAGTTCCGCGCGGTGGAGGGCGGCGACATCGCGGATGACGCGGGCGGCTGGGTCGCGGGCGCGTCCGACACGGGGTGGCTGCGCGTGAAACGGATCGGTCCCGTCTTCAGTATCTATACCCGGACGGAGGACGACGGGAAGTGGATTCTGCGGTATACCTACGAGGATGTCGAAGGGGTGTTTGGCGATACGCTCTATGTCGGGCCGGCGGTCAGCCGGAACGGTACAGCGGTGTTGGATTCGGTGACCTATTCGCGAATCACCCTGACCCCGGCCGATCCCAGTGTGCTGGTCATTCTGCGGTAAAGCTGTCGGCGGGAGGAGTAACGCCCCCGTCGCCCTCCGTCGACGGTTACAGATGTCAGTGATCAGGGGCAGGAAGTCCGATATCGGATCTCCGATGCCTGGCGGTTGGGCGGAAAGTTGTCGGCAAAGAAAGGATGTGACACGATGAGGGCGTGCGTATGCGTGTTGGCGATCGCGGTTTGCGTGACGGGTTTTGCCGAACCGGAGATGATGAAAGCGGCGCGGTTCCGGCTGGATGCGTCAAACCGTGAATCCCTGTCGCTGGGCGAAGCGGGAGTTGTGGAGGGGTGGACCTCGTTTGCCGTGGCGAACCCGGTTACCGCCCGTCCGTTTGGGTCCAAGCCGGTCTTCCGCACGGATGGGCAGGGGAGACCCTTTGTCGATTTCGGCGGGATGAACAGCCGTCGGGATCTCACCTTCTCCCGTTTGACAGGGATCCGCACGGTCTTCGCGGTCGG
>DBXN01000007.1:0-1361 GCA_002309585.1 Verrucomicrobia bacterium UBA1211 | reverse complement strand
TCCGATCCATTGCCGGATGACGGGGTTCAGCTGGTCTGCGCCGAGATGCGGGAGGGATGCGTCGCCGACCGTCTGACGACCGATCGTAACTTCGCGGAGCGGAACGGCGGCCGCCAGCTCTATGAACTGCTGGTCTTCGACCGTCCGCTCTCCGATGCCGAACGGCTTGATCTGACCCGCCATCTCCAGACCAAATGGAAGGTGTCCGATCCGCCGCCGGGGCGGGCGGAGGTCGATCGGGACTGGAAACTGATCCGGCGCGATATCGCCAATTGGCACCGTCTGCCGAAAAAGACGAACGAACAGGCCGCCCATCCCGCCGCCTGTATCTATCCCGACGATACCGATCCGCTGGTTGTCGCGCTGCGCCGCGCCCGCGCGCTGATCGGGGATCTCGCCGGAACGGTGGATCTTGCCGCCGAACGCGATGAACTTGCGGGTTTGGCCGCCGAGGCGGCAAAGGCGGAAGGGGATGAAGCGCGGATTCCGCTCTTTACGCGTGTTCAGTCGCTGGTCCGGCGGGTGTCGCTGAAGAATCCGCTGCTGGTGGGCATCGACCGGTTGCTCTTCGTCACCCACGAACCGCCGGGATACAACGAGTGGCGCGACGGCTCGCACATGTGCGACCAGTATTACGGGTTCCACGGTACGCAGAACGGTATTTCGCGCGGCGACGGGCTTTATGTCCTTGAGCGGCCCTTCTCCGATCATCCCGTCGTGAAGAACCTGCTGGAGGGAAAAGTCATCGAGTCGGGCGACTGGAAGGGGAAGACGCTTGACGGGTGCGCCATCATCTCCCCGGACATCGATTGGGATGGCAAGCGGATCGCCTTCGCGGCGACGCGGGGAAAGAACCAGCTCGACAACTGGAATGACGACACCTGTTACCATGTCTTCACCTGCGCGTTGGATGGGTCGAATCTGCGGCAACTTACTTCGGGCCCCTGGAACGAGTTCGATCCCTGCTGGCTGCCGAACGGCCGGATCGTCTTTTCCTCCGAGCGGCGTGGCGGTTTCGTTCGCTGTTCGGGCAATCGTCCCGTTCCCTCGTTCACCCTCTATTCGATGTTTGACGACGGAACCGACCTCGTGCGCCTCTCCCACCACGAGACGAACGAGTGGCACCCGAGTGTGAACAACGACGGCATGATCGCCTATACCCGCTGGGATTATGTGGACCGGGGGGCCGGGCAGGCGCATCACGCCTGGACCACCTTCCCCGATGGACGGGATCCGCGTGAGATCAACGGCAACACCCGCCTTCACGCCAACACCTCGCCCAAGATGGAGATGAATGTCCGCCAGATCCCCGGTAGCCGCAAGTATGTCGCCACCGCCACCCCGCATCACGGGTGGGCGGC
>DBXN01000042.1:30325-31444 GCA_002309585.1 Verrucomicrobia bacterium UBA1211 | reverse complement strand
TTCTTCCGGCTCAAGGCGGCGGAGAAGTAACGAGCATGGAATCGAAATGAGGGTAACACACGGATGTGGTCGCGGTTCACACCGCTCACCTCGCGAACGCCGTTAGGCGTGGGCAAATCCGTTTGTCTTACCGATGACTGAGCTGTTGAGGGCGGAGCGTTACAAGATGAAGAAGCTGACGATGACACTTGTGGTGGCGCTGGCGGGCAGCGCGTTCGCGGGACCGGATGTGGTGGCGGTTTGGGGCAAAGAGGCGGACCGCGCGCAGAAGGTGCTGGCGGCGCTCGCCGATAACGGGGAATGTACGGTGCTGGCGAATGCAACCGACGCGGAGTCGTGCCGCGCGGCACTGGCGGACGCGAAGGGAAAGAGCGTCCTCGTGTGCGCGGACGGCGGCGCGGCTCTGCGTACCCTCGCCGCCGCGCCGGAAGGCGCGCGCCTCGTCTCAAAGAAGGTCAGCAAAATTTTCAGCACGGCCCCGCTCCCCGAAGCAGGCGTACCGGTGGAGGTGGTGGAGGGCGGCCCCGCCTTCGCCGCGTTCGCGGCGGTGCGTCCCAAGCGCGTGGGACGCTTTCCCGCCTCGGTGATCGACACGATGCTGGATGAGCTCACCTCGCGCACGCCACGCCGTCTGCGCCCCGATGTGCTGGAGAACGCCCGCTTGCGGTGCGAGAAGACGCCCACGGGCGTGCGTCTCGCACGCGACGGAAAGACGATTTGGAACTTCGAGATCGACACGCCCGAAGGGCGTCCGTTCATCCACCCGATGTTTCTTCCCTCCGGCGCACCGCTCACGGAGGTGCGTCCCGCGGACCATGTGTGGCACCTCGGATGCTGGTTCTCGTGGAAGTTCATCAACGGCGTCAACTACTGGGAACCCGCTGACGCGGACCGGAAAGGCTGCGAGCCGGAAGGGCGCACGCGCGTGGTGAAGAAGTCCATCACCTGCGACGGCGCCGCCTGCACGGTGAATCTCACGCTCGACTACGGTCCGCGCGCCGAAAAGGAAGCCGTTCTGGACGAATCCCGCACGGTGGTGTTCGACCCACCCGACCCGAAGGGCGGCTACACCGTGACGTTTCGCCATACCTTTACGGCGCGCGCGGACGTGACGCTCGA
>DBXN01000042.1:18193-30243 GCA_002309585.1 Verrucomicrobia bacterium UBA1211 | reverse complement strand
AAGGCGTTCGGCGTGCGCGGTTTCGCCGGGGGCGAGACGCCCGCCGCCGTCACCGGCGCGGAACGCACATGGCTCGATTTCGTGAACCCGGCGAACGGTGAAGGCATCACGCTCACGCAGCTCGCCGCACCCGGCACCGCGCGCTTCTACACCTGGCCCGACAAGCGGATGATCAACCCNNATCAACCCCTCGCCGGTCTACACCGGCCCGATCACCCTCAAGAAGGGCGAGACGCTCTCGCTCGCCTACCGCCTCGCCGTGCATGCCGACCGCGCGACAGTGAAAAACGGCCTCGCGGCGCGTCCCGTAGAGCCGATGGACCGCGGGCTCGTCGCGTCCATCGGCGAAAAGGGGACATATATCTCCTGGCGTCTGCTCGACACGGACGCGCCGGATGCCGCGTTCGACCTCTGGCGCACGATCGGCGATACGGTCGAGAAGGTGAATACGTCGCCGATCCGCCAGACGACCGACTTTTTCGCGGGGGGCTACACGAACGCGGCCGCACGTTATTCGCTCGACCGCGCCACCTGGACGCCCGTGCGCATCCCCCACCGTCCCAACGAAGCGCCCTACATCGCCATCCCCCTGGCGCAGACGAACGAGACGGTCGCGGCGGTGGGCGTGGGTGACCTCGACGGCGACGGCGCCTACGACTACGTGATCAAGACGCCCCGCGGCGGTACCGACCCGTGGGACCTCGTGTGGAAACCGGCCCCGGACACCTACAAGATGGAGGCATACGCCTCGACCGGCCAGTTCCTCTGGCGCAAAGACCAGGGCTGGAACATCGAGATGGGCATCTGGTATTCGCCGTTCCTCGTGGCGGACCTCGACGGTGACGGCAAGGCGGAGGTGATCACGAAGACCGCCCCGCTCGAACCCGACTACCGTGACGCGACCGGGCGGGTACAGAGCGGGCCCGAGTACCTGAGCGTGATCGACGGCCTCACGGGCGAGGAGCGCGCGAAGGTCCCGTGGATCCCGCGCGACTCCCCCGACCCCGTAGGCGACTACAACCACTTCAACTCGCGCAACCAGCTCGCGCTCGCCTATCTGGATGGCCGCACCCCTTGCGTCATCGTCGAGCGCGGCACCTACAGCCACATGGTGGTGGAGGCCTACCGCTTCGCCCAGAACCGTCTTGAACGGCTCTGGCGCTTCGACAACACCTTCATGCCGCGGCGCTTCAGCGGACAGGGCGACCACGCCTGCCTCTGCGAAGATGTGGATGGCGACGGCTGCGATGAGGTACTGATCGGCTCGCTCACGCTCGACCAGGACGGAACCGTGCTTTGGTGCAACGGGCGCGGCCACTCCGACGCGCATTACTACGGCGATATCGACCCGTACCGCCCCGGCATGGAGCTCGCGTTCGTATACGAAAGTGCGCAACGCAACGGCGGCGGGCTTCTCCTGACGGACCCTGTAACCGGCGAGGATATCTGGAAACTCCCCGAGCCCACATACCATGTGCACAGCTGCGGCATCTGCGCGGACATCGATCCCGCGCATCCCGGCCTTGAAATCTACGGGCAACAGGTCGGACGGGACGCCGGACGCGACAGCCAGAACACGCATCCGAAGAGCGATGACCGCTGGTTCTTCACGGCGGCGGGAGAACTGCTCTGCGCCAGCACAAACTGCACGTTCGGATACAGTTTTGGCGCGCGCAACGCGTTCTGGGATGCCGACCTCCAGCGCGAGGTCTTCAAGAGCAACGCCCTGCGCGACCACGAGGGTACGGCCGTCTCGCCCAAAACACCCTCGCCGATGATCGTGGCGGACCTCTTCGGCGACTGGCGCGAAGAGTTCATCACAGCCGTACCCGGCGAGTTGCGCATCTACACCACGGACATCCCCGCGATGGACCGCCGTGTCACCCTCATGCGTGACCGTCCCTACCGCTCGCGCATCCTCATGACGCCGAGCGGCTACGAGCAGCAGCCGATCCTTACCTACGTGCCGAGTGCGCGCGCCCCGAACCTCTCGCTCCGCCTCGCCCCCAACGGGCGTACGATCCGTCTTGACGTCACCGCCCCACAGGACCGTCCGCTCCGCGGCCGTCTCAGTGTGGTGTTTACGCGCGACTGGAGCATCGACCTCGGCGACGGCACCGTGGACCTGCCGCCGGGCGGCACCTTCAGCCGCTCCTTCAACGTGAAGCGTCCGCCCAACCCGCGCGGCCGCTACGACGCCACGCTCACGCTTGAACGTCCCGACGCCCCACCGCTCATACTCCACCAGCCGTATTTCTTCTGATGACCGTTGAGCGTGCCGCCGAAAACTCCAGACAATCCGGAAATGCCGGAAAATCCGTTCGCCTCATCTACCGTTGAGGGTTGAGTCCCCCATAACCTTTTAACCCTTTAACCTTTTAATCTTTCTTCTCCCCCCTTGAAACCCGCCCGCCATTTTGCCATAATACATACATGGTTTGGGGAGATGTGTTTCTGTGTATCTGAAGCAGCTGGAAATCACGGGGTTTAAGAGTTTCGCGGACAAGACGCGCCTGCAGTTCGAGCCGGGGATGATCGCCATCGTCGGGCCGAACGGATGCGGGAAGAGCAATGTTTCCGACGCGATCCGGTGGGTGCTGGGTGAGCAGCGTCCATCCGCGCTCCGTTGCGCCCACATGGCAGACGTGATTTTCAACGGGACAGACGGCCGCAAGCCCCTCAACATGGCGGAGGTTTCGATCACCTTCGCCGACTGCGAGAGCCTGCTGGGGACCGAGTTCAACGAGGTGACCATCACCCGCCGCGTCTTCCGTTCCGGCGAGGGCCAATACTTCATCAACAAAGCCCCGAGCCGCCTGAAGGATGTCCACCGCCTCTTCATGGGAACCGGCATCGGAACCACCTCCTACTCGGTCATGGCGCAAGGCCAGATCGACGCGATCCTCTCCTCGAAACCGGAGGACCGCCGCGCCGTCTTCGAGGAGGCCGCCGGCATCACCAAGTTCAAGGCCGACCGGAAAGAGGCGTTGCGCAAGATCGACCAGACCGAGGCGAACCTGCTCCGGCTGGCGGATGTGATCCGCGAGGTGAAGCGGCAGATCGGAACGCTCCAGCGCCAGGCCGGCAAGGCGCAGAAGTACAAGGAACTGCGCGATGAGCTGCGCGGGCTCGACATCTTCCTGACCCGCCGCCGGCTGGGCGAGCTGGAAGTCCGGCTGCGGGAACTCGACCTTTCGATCCATGATCTGCAGGATGCGATCGTGAGCCATCAGGAGAGCGTGACCGACGCCGAATCCGAGGCGGCGCAGATCCACACGACCATCCATGCGGCGGAAGAGCGGATCGCCGAGATCGCCGAACAGGCCGCCCAGGCGGACAACAAATACATCCGCGCCCAAGAGGTCATCAAGGTCAACGAGCAGCGGATCGAGGAGTACCGGAATTGGGCGGAACGGGACAACCGGGAGATCTCCGAGACCAAAGAGCAAATCGAGGCGCTGCGCCTCCAGATCGAGGCGTTGGAACAGAAGCGCCTGCTGCTGACGGACGCGGTGGAGAAGGACAAGGCGCGGCTGGCGGAGGAACAGGCGCGGTTCGACGCCCACCGGATGCAGATCGACGAATCCCGTGCCCAGTTGCAGCAGGAGCGGCAGGAATCGGTGGTCTGCGAGCGGCGCGCCGCCGAGATTCAACGGACCCTCTCCGACATCGAGATCCGGCAGCGGGACGTCCTCCTGAAACGCAACCGGTTGACCTCCGAGCAGAAACAGCTGGAAGAGGGCATCGCCGCGACCGTCACGGCGCGGGACGAGGCCGAGAAGCGGCTTCTCCGCTTCCGCGACGAGGCGGAGACGGCCCAGGCGCGGTATGAGACCCTTGAGGAGGAGCGGACGGCCGCGCAAGAGGAGCTGCGGACGCTTCAGGAAGCGACCGCCGCGCGCCAATCCGCCGCCGCCGCCAAACGCGCCCAACTCGATTTACTGAACGACACCACGGAGTCGGCGGATGAATTCGCCGCCGGGACGCGCCTGCTGCTGGATGCGGAAAACCCGCTCGGTATCGCGTCCGGCGCCGTGATGGGTCCCCTCGCCGAGAAGATCACGGCGGCCTCTGAACTCCGCCTCGCGCTGGAGGCGGCGCTGCGCGCCTGGCTCGACGCGGTGGTGGTGAAGGACGCGTCCGCCGCACGGGCGATCATCGCCAAACTCGCCGCGCAGGAGACCCCCGCCGCGACCCGCCTCATTCTGGCGGTCAGCCGCCCCCTGCCCGCCCCGCCGCCCGCGCCGCCCGGCCTCGTTCCCCTTCTGGACTGGGTGCAGGTGGATGACGATTTCGAGGCGGCGGCCCAACGGTTGCTCGGCCATGTCTTTCTCGCCGATTCGCTGGATGCGCTTCCCGCATCCCTGCCGGAGGGCATCTGCGTGGTCACCCGCGACGGAACGGCCTTCCACGCGAACGGTTGCGTGGAACTCTGGATGCCTGACTCGCCCGTCTCCAGTCCCCTCGCCCGCCGCATGATGGTGGCGGACGCCTCGGAGCAGCTGGCGGAACTGGAGGACCAGATCGCGAAGAGCCGTCGGCAGCTGGAGCAGCTGAACGCCCGGACCGCCGAATTGACCCTCCTCCTGAACCAGACCCGCCAGGAGATGGATGCCGTCCATCGGAAGGCGGCGCAATCGGAGGGCGAGTTCCAGACGATCCGCCGCGACGCGGAACGGACGCAGGCCCGTCTGGACGCGGTTCTGGCGGAACTTGGCACCCTCTCGGAGCAGACCTCCGATGAGGACGCGCGGCGGGACGCCATGACGGAGGAACTCCAGTCGCTGAGCGTCAAGCGGACGGAACTGCTGGAGAAGACCGCCGAGCGTTCGGAGCAGCTACAGGCGATGGAGACGGTCTACTCCGAACTGAGCCAGACCCTGACCGAATGCCGGATCCAAGCCTCGACCAACGCCCAGCAACTGGAACACATCGCCGCCCAGAAGGAGTCGCTTCAGGGCCGCATCGGCGAATTGGAGCGGACCATCCAGGGGCGGAGCCGCGGGGTGATGTCGTATGACGAGAGCATCCAGCGGCTCACGCAGGAGATCATGACGCTGGAGGCGAGTCTCGATCCGTTGCGGATCGCCGCCGAGTCGCTGCACCTGAAGATTGACGAGACACGCCGCGAACGGGCGGGTTACCAGCGGGATTTGGAGAAGACCGAGGGCGTGCTGATCGAACGGCGGCGCGCGCTCGACGCGGCGCGCGACAACAAGGCGAAAGCGGAGCTGGATGCCGCCGAGTCGAACATGAAGCGGCAGAACCACCTCGACCACATCTACAACGAGTATGGCCTGACCCCCGAAGCGCTGATCGCCGAGCCCGATCCCGCATGGAAGGGGGAAACGCCGCCGATCCCCGAGATCGAGGCCCGCGCCGCCAAACTCAACGCCGACATCCAGGCCCTCGGTCCCGTCAACCTCGTCGCCATCGAGGAGTACAAGGAGCTGGAGGAGCGCTACTCCTTCCTGAAGGCGCAGGAGGAGGATCTGCTTAAATCGAAGGAACAGATTCTGGAGATGATCACCATGATCAACCAGAAATCGGGCGAAATGTTCCAGACGACCTTCGAGCAGGCCAACGCGAATTTCGAGACGATGTTCACCAAACTCTTCAACGGCGGCCAGGCGAAACTCGTCCTGCTCCAGAATGTCGAAGACCCGCTGGAGTGCGGCATCGACATCATCGCGCGGCCGCCCGGCAAACGCCCGCAGTCGGTGACCCTCCTCTCCGGCGGCGAACGGACGATGACGGCGGTAAGCCTGCTCTTCGCGATCTTCATGATCAAGCCCGCCCCCTTCTGTATGCTGGACGAGCTGGACGCGGCGCTGGACGACAGCAACATCGGGCGGTTCGTGCAGGCGCTCAAGGACTTCCTCAACCACTCGCAGTTCCTCATCATCACCCACAACCAGCACACCATCGCCGGTTCGGACATCGTCTACGGCGTGACGCAGCAGGAGAAGGGCATCTCGAAGATCGTCTCGATGCGCCTGAAAGAGATCGGCGTGAAGCCGCTTGAGATGGGCGACCCCGAAGCCGAGACGGTCAATGTGGAGGTTGAGGCGATTCCCGTCAAACGCAGCCGGAAGAAGAAGGCGAAAACCCAACCGGAGGAACCGGCCCAACCGGAAGAATCGTGAACCAGCCCCCCTCCAAACCTGCCGCGGACGCATCGCCCGAACACCTTTCGGGAACCGTCGAATCCATTGTTTTCCGGAATGATGAAACGGGCTACTCCGTCGTCTCGATCCGTCTGCCCCAAGACCGGCGGGCGGCGAGGATGCGGGAGGAGCTGGTGACCGTTGTCGGGACCTGCGCGGCGATCTGGGAAGGCGAGGAGCTTCGCGCCGAAGGCGAATGGGAGTACCACCCCGCGCACGGCCGCCAATTCCACGCCCGGCGCATCACCTGCATCACCCCGACCTCCACCGAGGGGATCCGGCGCTACCTCTCCAGCGGAATGATCAAAGGGATCGGCCCGAAACTCGCCGAACGGATCGTCAACGCCTTCGGGGAAGAGACGCTGGAGGTCATCGACAACGCCTCCGGCCGGCTCTGCACCGTCGAGGGTATCGGCGAGAGCCGCCGGAAGCTGATCAAGGAGTCCTGGACGGAACAGCGCGGCATACGCGAGATCATGATCTTCCTCCAATCGCACGGCATCGGGACCGCGAAGGCCTCGCGCATCTACCGCCAATACGGCGCAGACGCCATCGCCATCGTCAAGCGCAACCCCTACCGTCTCTGCGAGGATGTCTGGGGCATCGGCTTCAAGACGGCCGACCGGATCGCGCTCAGCGTCGGCATCCCGCACGACTCCGAGATCCGCGCCCGCGCCGGGCTCATCTATACCCTTGTGACGGAGGCCGAGGAGGGCGGGCACTGTTTCACGGTTGACGCCGATCTGCTGCTGCACGCCCAAGAGCTGCTGGACATCTCGATCGAGATTCTGGCCGACGCCCTCACCGCCGAGCTGGAGAAAGGAACGCTGGTGCGGGAAGAGAACCGGATTTACCTGCGCGACATTCACCACGCCGAGTTCCGATCCGCGGCGAAACTCACGCGCCTGCTCGACGCGAAACGCGCCTTCACGCCGATCGACGCCGACCGCGCGATCGCATGGGCGGAACAGAAGATGGGGTTCAGTCTGGAGGCGATGCAGCGGGAGGCGATCTCCAACGCCATCCGCTCGAAAGTCTCGATCATCACCGGCGGTCCCGGCGTCGGAAAGACCACCATCATCCGGGCGCTGACGGAGATTTTCAAAGCGCGGCGGCTGATCATCCGGCTCGCCGCCCCCACCGGGCGCGCCGCGAAGCGGATGGCCGAAGCGACCCGGACGGAGGCGCAGACCATCCACCGCCTGCTCAAATACAATCCCGCCATCAACGGATTCGAGTTCGGCGCCGACAACCCGCTGGCCGGCGACTGCTTCATCCTCGACGAGACCTCGATGGTCGATATCCGCCTGATGGACCAGTTCCTCCAGGCGCTTCCCGATTCGGCGACGCTGATCCTCGTCGGCGATATCGACCAGCTTCCCAGTGTCGGGCCGGGCAACGTCCTCCGGGACCTGATCGCATCCAAGGTCATCCCCGCCTGCAAGCTCAATATGATCTTCCGGCAGGACATCACGGGCCTGATCGTGAGGAACGCCCACCGGATCAACCGGGGCGAGACCTTTGAGCTCTCCAAGGGCGAGAGCGACTTCTACTTTGTGGAGACCGCCGAACCCGAGACCATCATCGCCCGGACGGTCGAGGCCATGAAGAACCGGATCCCGAAGAAATTCCATTTCGACCCGCTCCAGGATGTCCAGGTCCTCACCCCCATGCGTAAGAATCTGCTCGGAACCGAGAACCTGAATGAGGTCATCCAGGCCGCCTTCAACCCGACAGGGCCTTCCCTCACGCGCGGCACCACCCGTTTCCGCGTCAAAGACCGCGTGATGCAGCTGCGCAACAACTACGACAAAGAGGTCTATAACGGCGACATCGGCTTCATCCAAGCGGTCGATGAGGAAGACCGCTCCATGGTTGTCCTCTTCGACGGGAAACCGGTCGTCTACACCCAGAACGAGCTGGACGAACTGGTCCTCGCCTACGCCTGTTCCATCCACAAATCGCAGGGAAGCGAGTATCCCGCCGTGATCGTCCTGATGCACACCCAGCACTACAAGCTGCTCCAGCGCAACCTGCTCTACACCGCCATCACGCGCGGCAAGAAACTGGTCATGGTCATCGGCTCCTCCAAGGCGGTCTACATCGCCGTCAAGGCCAACCAGGTCCAGGAGCGCCGCACCACCCTCAGCCAACGCCTCACCCCCGCGTAAGCGCGGGACGGTGAGGGTTGAGGGTAACACGCGTGGTTGGGTGGTTGGGTGGACACGCAGCACGCTGCCTATTGATCACTGCCCACTGCCCACTACTCACTGAACACTGCCCACTGCTCACTGAACACTGAACACTGCCCACTGCCCACTGAACACTGAACACTGTCTCCCCCTTCCCCGTTCCCCTCTCTCCGACGTAATTCTATCGACTTCACGCCCGCCGATTTGGTATAGTGGTGGGATCATGAGTGGGCAACTGTTTTTCATCTGCGGCGATGACGATTATCTCGTCGACACCGCCGCGAAAAAGCGAATCGAGGCGTGCATTCCCCCTTCCGACCGGGAGTGGGGCGTGGAGGTCATTGACGGCCTGCGCAGCACCTCCGATGAGGCGAAAAAAGCGGTTGACGCCTGCATGGAATCGGTCATGACTCCCGCGATGTTCGGCTCGGAGACGAAGCTGACCTGGTTCAAAAACGTGAATTTCCTGACGGGCGGCGAAAAGCGGATCTCCGAGGCGAACGCGAGCAAAGCCGCCGTCGCGAAGATGGCCGAATGGCTCATGGGCGGGCTCCCGGACGGCCAGCATCTGCTCATCACCGCGCCCAAGATCCTCCGGACCTCCGTTTTCTTCAAAACCTGCAAGAAAATGGGAGAGGTCGAGGATTTCGGAAGCGGGCTGAAATCATGGGAACGCGAAGCCCAGGCGAACGGGCGGTTGGACATGCTGGCGGAGCAGGCCGGATTGACCTTCGTGGGCGCCGCGAAGAACGAATTCCTGAAACGGGTCGGCCCCGAGACCCGCCTGCTCGTCCAGGAACTCGAAAAACTGAAGCTGTTCCTGATGCCCGAGACGAAAGTGACGGTTCAGGCGATCCATGAAATCACCTCCATCGGCCGGGAATCGGAGGCGTGGGACCTCCTCGACGCCGTCGGGGAACGGAACGCCCTGAAAACGATCGACACCTTGAACAAATTGAGCGGGACGAAGGATTCCGGCCCCAAGCTCGCCGGCATGCTGGACAAGAACATCCGGGAGTGGATGCTGATCCGGGAGGCGTATGACCGGAACTGGATCACCGTCCGATCCGGCGGCCAGGTCGTCTGGTCCACCTCGCTCGACGAGCAGTCCCAGATGCTCCTGAACGCGCTCCCGATCAACCCCACTTCGATGAACGCCTGGATGCTGAAGAGGAAACTGCCCTTCGCGCTGAACTATTCGCTCCAAGAGTTCCGGGTCGCCCGGCACCTCATCCTCTCGCTCCGTGAGAAACTGGTTTCGACCCAACTTCCCGAGATGTTCCTTTTGGAGACGGTCCTTTTGAAAATCATCGGGAAACCGAAAACGCCGGCGACGGGCAACCGGCCCCCACAGGCAGGTGCCCGGCGATGATCACGACGTTCAAAAGATGGCTTCCCATCCTGACGGGCGTTTGGGCGTTCGCATGCGCCCTGCCGACCGTCGCGGACGGCGTGCTGTCGTTTCTCCCGTCGCTCCCGCTCCTCGGCAAAAAGGTCAATCTGGACCTGAACGGCGACGGGGTGGTGCGGGTCACGCTGCTCTCGCCCGCCACCCACGCGGGCGGGATCGAGGCCGCCGCATGGGCGGCCGACCTTGAGGCCATGCTCAAAAGCGTCGTGCGGAAGAACGTGCGGGTCACGCTGGAACTCCCCGGCGACAACCAATCCCTGATGGGCTGGTGGTACTCGCCGGACACCCGGGAGGCGCGCGAGCGGCTTTTCGCCTCGCAGATCGACCTCCTGCTGATCGCCGAGCATGAGAAGATCGTCACCACCTATCCCGAATTCTTCTTCGAGGGGGTCTGCCGCATCACGGAGCGCGCGCGGACGAAGAACCTCTCAACCGCCCTCGTCCTCATGTCCAAACCCGGCATTTCCCACCGCGACCGGCAGCTGGGCCACACCGCCAACGTCATCTACCGCGTCGGGGCGGGATGCGGGATTCCCGTCATCCCCGCCGGTTACGGCTGGAAGCAGGTCCTGCTCCACAACCGCCTCCCCGGCGACACACCCGTCAAGAGCCGCGCCTGCGCCTATCTGGCCGCGGCCGCCGTCTTCTGCCACCTCACCGACCAGCCCCTCCCGCGCAGCGCGCTGGAGGCCTTCTGGACCACCCGCAAGACCACGGAGCAGCTGGCCCTCTCGGCGCAGGAGGCCGTCGCCAACGAACGGGTCAGGAGCCACTACACCGGGCCTTTCCGGGGAACCGTCCGCATCGAGCCCAAAAACACGACCGACCTGAAGATCTACCTCCCGACCTCCCAGGAAGAGGACCCCATCCGCCAGAACCTCGCCTTCATCCTGAGCGCGGCGAACCTGCGGCCCTTCTTCAAATCCCCCGCCGACTGGTACACCGACGGGCTCGACCGTTTCACCGTACCCTTCAACCTCGTCTACGGCGACCAGCAGCAGATGGCATACTATCTGGACCGGTCGATCGCGACCGGCACCCTCGCCCCGACCAACCTTCCCCCGCCCAGCCTCGCCGTCTTCACCCGCCTCCCGGAAGGGCTCGCCCAATCCGACGACATCCTCCGGCGGCTGGAATCGCTCCTCTTCAACGGATACGATTACGCCCACGTCAACAATCTGATCTACATCCCCTATCCCCTCGCCTGGGCCCGCGCCCACGAACGCGACGCCGCGCTCACCCTGGCCTCCGATTCGGGACGGCGGAACGACTGGCTGACCTTCATGATCGCCAGCATGATCTACACCTCGTGCACCGGCCGTTTCCAGCCCCCGACGGAAGAGGGCAAACCCCATTCGGCCAACAAAACCCATCCCGCCGGACACCATGATCTCTGCGCGAGGATCGGCTACGGGGTGATGACCCAACTCGCCTCCCTCTCCGCCGCCGACAACACCATCCTCATGCGGAACGAGACCACGCGGGTGGAGGAGAACGCCCCCTGCTTCGCCAGTCTCCGGCTCATGAACAAACCGCAGCAGGACGTGCGCGTCTATTGCGGAACCGACATCCCCCAGGCCGTCACCCTCTCCCGAGACACCATCCTCTTCACCCCGGACACCTTTGACATCGAGCAGACGATCCGGATCGCCCCGGCGACCAACACCCCCGCCCTGTTCGTCTCGTTCATGGCCAGCGCGCAATCGGGCGACCCGGCGATTGACGGCAAAAGCGACGTCCGCCCGCTCATCCTGAATTTCGACGAATCAGCCAAAGCCGGCTTCACCCTCTCCACCAACGCGGCCTCCCCCACAATCGGATTCCACCCCCAGCTGTCGCCCACGACACGCCCGACCGCGATCGTCGCCCTGACCGTCCGCCAGCACGGCATCCCGACGCAGGAGCTCTTCTTCTCATCGGACGCCGCCTCGTCCCAGGCGCTCGCCCTGCACCCGACCACAAATGACTACGCCAAGGGTCTCTTGTCCGTTGAAATCCGCGCGGCTTCCCGCGATCTCCGTTTCGACGGACAAACCCAGACCCTCACCTTCGCCCTCTCCCGCGAGGGCATGCCGCTTCCCGCCGTCGCCCTCGCCGACCCGACCCCGGACCGACCCATTCCCGGACCCGCCTTCGTCAACGCGGCGGCGGAGGCCACCGCCCCGCAGGGCATCCGTTCCGTTACCCTCTATCTGGAAAAGAAAACGCTGGCGCACGCCCTCGGCACCCGCTGTACCGCCGCCGTTGAGAAGGGTCCGCCCCAATCCCGGCTCGCGCCCG
>DBXN01000042.1:5638-18119 GCA_002309585.1 Verrucomicrobia bacterium UBA1211 | reverse complement strand
AATGAATAACCCATCCCAACACGATGAATAAATTGCAACGCCTGGGGGAAGCGCCTGTCCCCACACTCCTTCGCGAACTTTCCATTCCCGCAATCATCGGTATGCTGGTCAACGCGCTCTACAATGTCGTCGACCGGCTCTACATCGGCCAGGGCTGCGGCCGGGACGCCATCGCGGGCGTCGCGCTCTCCTTCCCCTTCATGGCGATCCTGGCGGCGTTCGGCACCCTGATCGGCGTCGGATCGGGCGCCCTACTCTCGATCAAACTGGGCGAGAAACGCCATGCCGAGGCGGAGATGGTGGTCGGGCAGTGCATCGCCGTGAAGACCCTCTTTTTCATCACCCTCCCGATCATCATCCTCTGTTTTCTCGATTGGTTCCTGAAGACCTTCGGCGCCACACCGGAAGCCCTTCCCTACGCGCGGGAATACCTGCGGATCATCCTTTACGGCAACATCTTCTCGCACCTCAGTTTCGGCATGGCCAACATGCTGCGCTCCGAGGGCCAGGCCAACCGCTCGATGCACTGCCTCGTCATCGGCGCGGTCCTGAACACGATCCTCGACCCGATCTTCATCTTCGGCTTCAAGATGGGTGTGGCGGGCGCCGCCTGGGCGACCGACCTGGCGATGCTCTCCACCGCCGCCGTCGCCTTCTACTTCTACCTCTCCGGCAAGACCGCCGTCCGCCTCCGGTGGAAACGGGTCAGGATCTTCCCGCGGGTTCTGGGGCGCGTCTTCGCCATCGGCCTCTCCCCCTTCCTGCTCCAGCTGATGATGGGAGGCATCACCGTCGCCTATAACCGGATGTTCCTCCGATGGGCGCCGACCACCGAGAGCGCGACCCTCGAAATCGCCGCGATGGGCATCATCCACACCCTGCTCTCCCTCTTCTTCATGCCGCTGATGGGCATCACCCAGGGGATGCAGCCGATCGTCGGCTACAACTACGGCGCGAAGGATTTCCACCGGGTCCGGTCGGCCTACGCGCTCTCGGTCAAGATCGCCTCGCTGGTCTGCCTCGCCGTGACCCTCACGATCCTGATCTTCGCGGGCCCGATCGCGCGCTGTTTCACGAACGAACCGCTTCTCCTGAAGACCACGACGCGCGATTTCCGGCTCTTCTCCTGCATGTTCTTCACGATCGGCATGCCGGTCGTCACCGTCGATTATTACCGTTCCATCGGCCGCGCCGGCATCGCCATCATCCTGAGCATGATGCGGCAGGGCTTCATGCTTCTGCCGCTCATCCTCCTCTTCCCGATCCTGTGGGGCGTCACCGGCATCTGGCTGGCCGGTCCCGTCTCCGATCTGCTCAGTTCGATCGTCACGGACATCGTCGGGTTCCGTGAGTTGCGCAAGCTGGCGCGGCTCGGTCCGGCCGCGGATTCCCGGACACCCGACCCGGCGCCGGTGGAGTGAAGCGCTATGTTTGAAAGTTTCTGTCTTGTCGCCAAACAGGTCGCGATCCTCTTCATCCTCATGGGGATCGGCGCCGCCTGCAACAAGGCCGGCCTGCTGAAGGAGGAGGCGGTCAAGGGCATCGTCAACCTGCTCCTCCTGATCGTCACCCCGTGCCTCATCATCAGCGCCTTCCAGCGCGACTACAACGCTTCGATGGCCGCGGGGCTGCTCCAGTCACTCGCCTACGCCTTTGGCTTTCACCTGCTGGCCATCCTGCTCGCGCACCTCTTCGTCCACCACCCGGAGAAAGCCGGCGAGCGCGTCCTCCGCTTCGCGGTGGTCTTCTCCAACGCCGGCTTCATGGCCATTCCCCTCGAACAGGCCGTGCTCGGCATGGACGGCGTCTTTTACGGCGCCGCCATCATCGCCGTCTTCAATCTCATCGTCTGGAGTTACGGCCTGATCCTGATGAACGGCCGGGTTGCCGACATCCGCATCCGCCAGCTGCTGGTCAATCCCGGCATCATCGGCGTGCTCTTCGGCTGCGCGCTCTTCCTCTGCTCCATCCGCCTGCCGGGGGTCCTCACCACCGTCACGCGCTCGATGGCGGGACTGAACACCCCCTTGGCGATGATCGTCATCGGCTACTACCTGGCGGAAGCGAAGATCGGCCGGCTCTTCACCTGTCCGGCCGCCTATGTCACCATCGCGCTCCGGCTCATCGCCGTTCCCCTCGCGGTCATCGCCGCGATCAGAGTGATCGGCCACACCGACCGAACCGTCGCGCTCTCGGCCGTCATCGCCGCCTCTGCCCCGGTCGCCGCCATGACCACCATGTTCGCCTCGCGCTTCCGCCAAGACACCGCCCTCTCGGTCGGCATCGTGGCCGTCACGACCCTCCTCTCCATCCTCACCATGCCCCTCATCGTCGCCTGGGCGCAAACCCTCTTCTGAGGGTTGAGAGAAGGTTAAAAGTTTAAAGGGTTAAAAGATTAAAAGGTTGGAGAGGGAACAGGGAAGGGGGAACGGGGAATGGGGGCTCTCTAAACACAACAAGGAAGCCCCCTGTTGGACACACGGGGCTTCCTTGGAAAGAACAAAGCCGGAATGGCCGATTAGATCTCGCGCAGGCGGGCTTTCTTACCCGTGAGCTTGCGGAGATAATAGAGCTTCGCGCGGCGGACTTTCGCCGAACGCTCGACCTCGACGCGGTCGATGTAGGGGGAGTAGACGGGGAACACCTTCTCGACGCCCACGCCATAAGAGATGCGGCGGACCGTAAAGGTCGCGCTGACGCTATCACCGTTATCCCGCGCGATCACCGTACCGATAAACGCCTGCAGACGCTCCTTGTCGCCTTCCTTAATCTTCACATAGACCTTGACCGAATCGCCGACCTTAAACTGAGGCACCTTCTCGATTTTCGCCTTCTGTTCGGCATTGATCATGTCAATCGCTTTCGCAATCATTTCCCGACTCCTTCTCTTCCTTACCCAGCAAATCCGGACGCCTTCTCGCCGTCCTGTCTATCGACTGCTGCATGTGCCACGCGTCCACCTCGGCATGGTTGCCGTTCTGGAGGAGTGCCGGCACGGCCATTCCCCTAAAGACCGCAGGGCGCGTATACTGCGGGTACTCAAGAAGAGGCTTCGTGAAAGACTCATCTTGGGTCGCCGCCGCTCCGCCGCCCAGCACACCGGGCAACAGCCGGACAACCGCATCCACCACCACCGCCGCGGGCAAAACCCCGTTGGTGAGCACGTAATCGCCGATCGACAGCTCATCCGTCACCAGCGCCTCACGCACACGTTCGTCAACACCCTCATAATGTCCGCAGACGAAGATGAGATGCTTCATGCCCGCCAACCGCCGGGCCTCCGCCTGCCGGAAGGTCTTTCCGGACGGGGTCATGAGAATCACCCGCGCGTCAGGCGTCCGCAGCGTCTCGATCGCCTCGAACCAAGGCTCCGGTTTCATGATCATCCCGGGGCCACCTCCGTACGGCCGGTCATCGACGGTCCTTCGCGCGTCCTGCGCGAAATCCCTCAGATCGACCGTGCGGAACACGACGGCCCCCATGCGAACGGCCCGTTTCAGCATGCTCTCCTCGAGGAAACCCCGCAGCATGCCGGGGAAAACGGTCACCACATCAACTCGCAGGGGCCCGCCCATCAAAAGCCGCTACACCTACGCATTCGTCGAGGCGACCGCTTCCGCGGCTCCGGCTTTGCGGGCCTTCTTGACCATGCTCGCCACCGTCTCGCTCATCTGCGCACCCTTGCTCAGCCAATACTCGATCCGGGGAAGGTCCAACTTGTAGTTGTCCGTCTCACGTTTCGGCGCATACCAGCCGAGGATCTCCAAAAAACGACCGTCACGCGGGCAACGCGAATCCGTCGCCACGACGCGGAATGACGGGTTATTATTGCTACCTGTTTTGCGAAGTCTGATCTTAACCATAGACAATCTCTCCGTGAAGTTATGTACCTTACCAAGTTCTTTCGTCAGATGCAAGCGCGATTCTGACTTTTTCCGCTCTTTTTTCGCCCCGCTACCGTTTTTTCTCCTGTTCTCCCACCACCTGCGCGGTTCCCTCGGAAAGGTTATGCACCAGTTGCGCCAGAAAACCGTTGATGGGATCCTTCACGATTTCGAAGGCCGCCTTGATGAACGCGCTCAGCGGAATCGCCAGCAGCACGCCGAGCACCCCCTGGAAGACCACCCCCCACAGCAACAGGGAGAAGATGATCTCGACATCGCTGAGTTTCATCTTCTTGCCCTGGATGCGCGGCGTGATCACATACCCCTCCAGGCACTGCACCGCGACAAACACCGCCATCACCAGCGAAACACGGGTCAGGCCGCCCCCCTCGCCGAAACAGGCGATCGGCAGGGCGACCGTCAGCCCGATCATGCTGCCCAAATACGGGATCAGGTTCAGGAGCCCCAGCACAAAGCCGATCAGGAATCCGTAGGGCAGGCCGACCAGCCAGAACCCCAGGCCGAACAGGATGCCCTGGATCAGCGCGACCACGACCTGCCCCTGGAAGTAGACGATGATGATCGACCAGAAGTTATCGACCAGCTTCCCCAGAAGCGCGAGCTTGTCTTTCCCCAGAAACTGGAGGTACGGGCACGCCTGGACCGCCGCGCCGTTCGGGGTCGGCATGGCCAGGAAGTAGCAGAGGTAGATCGGCACGACAAACCACCCCACCAGCGAGATGACGTACTTCACCGCCCCCACGCCGAAGACCAGCGCCGTGTTTCCCAAGGTTTTGAGCGAAATCTGGTCGATCCAGCCGGAAAGGACACTCTGCGGATCCTTCAGCAGCGGGATCTTATCGTCCAGTCCGTATTTCGCGATAAACCCGTTCACCGACGGCAGCGAGGTGGTGACCCAGTGGTAGACCCGCGTGGAGAGGGTCGGCAGGAACTCCACAAACGAGACGATCTGCCCCACCAGGATCGACCCGAAGAAGTATATCGCGAGAAACAGGGGAATCCCGATGGAGAGGAAGAGCAGCGCGATCACCAGCATGTGGGGCGGCCGCCGGGTTTTGAAGAAGAGCCGCACCAGCCACTTCCGGATGAAGTTGTAGTAGCCCTTCAGGAGGACGGCGAAGAAGAGCGCCGTCAGCATCGGGATCAGGATGCTGGAGAGCTTCGAGAAGACGGAAAGCAGCCCCCACAGCACAACCCCGATGAAACACAGCACCAGCGTGGTGCAGAACACCGTGATGCCGGCCGCCACGACCCGCCTCTGCTGGGAAGAAAACCACTCACCGTTTTTCATGCGCCCCATCCTCTCCGCGATTTCCGCCCTCACGCGTCCGCCGGACGCTCCCGGGTGCGTTTCAGAAAATCAAACGTCGTCCGCGCGACAACCGGGCTCAACAGCACCAAGGCGATCAGATTCGGAAACGCCATCAGCCCGTTAAACACGTCCGCCATGTCCCAAACCAGCGAGACCGTCAGATACGGCCCGATGAAGACCACCGCCACATAGAGCACCCGGTACACGCTGATCCACACCCGCCGATGCGTCCCGACCAGATACTCCAGGCACTTCTCCGAGTAGTAGTCCCACCCCAGGATCGTCGTGAACGCGAAAAAGGTCAGCGCCGTCATCAGGAAGAACCCGGCGATCCCGCCCGAATGCGGCCCCAGGAAGGCGAGCCCGCGCGTGAACGCCTCGATCGTGATATCCACGCCCTTCAACCCGAGCGCCGGCTCCCACGCCCCCGTCACGACAATGGCCAATCCCGTCATCGTGCAGATCACGATCGTGTCGATGAACGTTCCCGTCATGCAGACCAGCCCCTGCCGCGCCGGCTCGTTCGTCCTCGCCGCGGCGGCCGCGATCGGCGCCGAACCCAATCCCGCCTCGTTCGAGAAGATGCCGCGCGCGACACCCTTCTGGATCGAGATGAAGACCGTCCCGACCACGCCGCCCGTGAAGGCCGCGGGGTTGAACGCGGACCGGACAATCAGATCCAGCGCCGGCACGATCTTCGGGAGATGCCCCAACAGCAGAAACGCAATCACAACCAGATAAAACACCGCCATGAACGGCACGACCACCGTGGAGACCTTCGCGATCCGCTTCAGCCCGCCGATCACGACCAGCCCGACGCAGACGCTCACGACCAACCCCGAAACCACAACCGAAACCGGATAGGTCGTCCCGAACAGACTCAGGCCCGTCGCGGCGTTGGCGGGATCGAACCCGGGATCGAAATAACGCTGGACGGCCGACGTGATGCCGTGGATCTGCGTGATGGTCCCGATCCCCATAATCCCCGCCAGCGTCCCGAAGAACGCGAAGAGCACCGCGAGGGGCTTCCACTTTTTGCCCAATCCCTTCTCGATGTAGTAGAAAGGACCGCCCAGCACCCGCCCGTCCGCCGTGAACGTCCGGTATTTGACCGCCAGCAGCCCCTCCGCGTATTTGGTCGCCATCCCGAAGAAAGCGGCCACCTCCATCCAGAAGAGCGCCCCGGGGCCGCCGGTTCCGATCGCCGTCGCGACGCCGACGATGTTCCCCGTCCCGATCGTCGCCGAGAGTGCCGTGCAAAGCGCCCCGAACGCCGAGACATCCCCCGCCGTCCCCTCTTCGGTATGGAACATATAGCGGAAGGCGGCCTTCAGATTCAGCAGATGGCGGAAACGGAGCATGCAGGTCAGGATCAACCCCGTCACCAGGATCGCGGCGATCAACGGGACGCCCCACACGATCCCGTCAATCGCCTCAATCCGATCGGTCAATTTGGCCAACACACCGGAACCGGCCTCAACGGTCTGCGCGACCGCTTCCGGTGCCGCCGATAACGCGGCCTGAACCACATTCGTCATGCATCACCTTCGTACATGTTGGGGGTTGGGGGTTGAGCGTTGAGGGTAACATGCGTGGTTGGGTGGTTGGGTGGACACGCAGCACGCTGCCTATTGATCACTGCCCACTGCCCACTGCTCACTGCCCACTGAACACTGAACACTGAACACTGAACACTGTTTCCCTATTCCCCCTTCCCTCTTCCCTCTCCAACCCTTTAATCTTCCTTTCACGCCCTTCCGCTCTTGACGCGTTCAACCGCCTCATGCCATCCCGTGATGGCGGCGGCGCGCACAGGCGCATCCCAGACCGGCGCGAAGATCCGGTCGACGCTGCGGTTCCGCAGCACGTCATCCGTGTTCTCCCAATACCCGACCGCCAATCCCGCAAGGTAGGCCGCGCCGAGCGCCGTCGTCTCGATGCACGCCGGACGTTCCACCGGGGCGTTGGCGACATCGCTCTGGAACTGCATCAGGAAATTGTTCGCGGACGCGCCGCCGTCCACCCGCAACGCGCTCAGCCGGATACCCGAATCGGCCTCCATCGCCGTCAGGACATCCGTCGTCTGGTAGGCGATCGACTCCAGGGCGGCCCGCACGACATGGTCGCGGTTGACGCCCCGCGTCAGCCCCAGCACCGCGCCCCGCGCGTACTGGTCCCAGTAGGGCGCGCCCAGGCCCGTGAACGCCGGAACGACGTAGCAGCCGTTGGCCGAATCCACGCGCCGCGCGGCGGCTTCCGAATCGGACGCCTTGGCGATCAGCCCCAGCTCATCCCGCAGCCACTGGATCACGGCTCCCGCCACAAAGACGCTGCCCTCCAGCGCGTAGGAGATCTTCCCGCCGATGCCCCAGGCGATGGTCGTCAGCAACCCGTTCCGGGAGAGCACCGGCTCGTTTCCGGTGTTCATCAACAGGAAGCAGCCGGTCCCGTAGGTGTTTTTCGCCTCGCCCGGACGGAAACACCCCTGCCCGAACAGCGCGGACTGCTGATCGCCCGCCGCGCCCGCGACCGGGATCGGCGCGCCGAACCACTCGGCGTCGGTCTCGCCGAAGATGCCGCTCGACGGTTTCACCTCCGGCAGCATCGAACGGGGAATCATCAACTCCTTCAGGATATCCTCATCCCATTCCAGGGTATGCAGATTGAAAAGCATCGTCCGGGAGGCGTTCGAATAATCGGTCGCATGGACGCGCCCGCCCGTCAGTTTCCAGATGAGCCACGTGTCGATCGTCCCGAACAGCAGCTCGCCCGCCTCCGCCGCCTCGCGGGCCCCCGGCACATTCTCCAGCATCCACAGGATCTTCGTCCCGGAGAAATAGGCGTCCGGCAGGAGGCCGGTCTTTTGGCGGATCGTGTCGGAGAGTCCCTTGGTCTTGAGCGCGTCGCAGATCCCGCTCGTCCGCCGGCACTGCCACACGATGGCGTGCATGATCGGCTGTCCCGTCTTGCGGTTCCACACGACCGTCGTCTCCCGCTGGTTCGTGATCCCGATTCCCGCGATGTCCGCCGCCGTCAAGCCCGCCTTCTTCAACGATTCCCGCGCGACGGCCAGCTGTGTCTCCCAAATCTCCAGCGCGTCATGCTCCACCCAGCCCGGCTGGGGATAGTGCTGCCGGAACTCACGCTGCGCCACCGAAACGATCTTTCCGGAATGGTCAAACACAATCGCCCGATTCGAGGTTGTCCCCGCATCCAACGCCATCACATACTTTCCGCTCATCTTCGCTCCTTACTCCTGTTTGAGAAACCGAAAAAGCCCGCTTCCACCTTTCGTACCCCACCTTTTTACCATAAATGTCAATCGGAGTAAAGATTTCGGGTCTTCAAAAATTATGGGGGAGAATGGGGAACGGGTGATATGGCATTGTGGAAATGTGAAAATGTGGCATTATGAAAATGATAAGGGAACAGGGAAGAGGGAAGACAACGCCGCCGCCGTCCAGAGGACAGCGGCGGCGGTGTCGGAAGACGCTTCTTGATTTCCGCGGCCTAATTGATGATGATCATCATGCCGTTCACGAAATGGATCCCGTCATCCAAGATCCGCAGGGCGAATCCGCGGCGCCGCATCTTCTCCGAGCAGACGAAGTTCACATTCGCCGGCTTCGCCGACCACTTCCAAAGGGTGGACGAATGGAACTCGGTACGGTCGCCGATATCCACCGTCACGGTCGAACCCTCGAAGAAGGCCAGCGACGCCTCTTCGCTGTCATCGCAAAGCTCCGTCCAGCCGGAAAGGTCCAGCGTCGTCTCAAGATGGTCGGCATCGCCGAGCTGCACGATCGGACGCAGGTTGTAGCCCTCCTCGCTCTCAGAGCGAACGGGCGGGGCGTAGAGCGAGTAGACGACATTCGTGGCGGGATCGCCGCTCAGTTCGCGGAAGGCCGAACCCGCCTTGAACACCAGCGACTTGACCGGCGTGACAGCGTTCATGTTCTGCCAATAACGCCCGTAAACCTCCAGGTCGCATCCGCCCGCCGAAGGACTCGCGAGCTCCGTCTGGAACCAGCCGTTCTCCGCGATCACGATCTTGCCCTCGCCGGAGTAGGACATGTTACCCGCAAAGATGCGGATGTCATCCGCGCAGTCGTAGGTAACCGTGTGGCCCTCCATCGTCATGGCGGAGGCTTCGTAGTTGTAGAAAATCATGCCGATGTTGTTGCCGGCATAGACCGTGGCGTCCGCGCCGAGCGTCACGTTACGCAGGAACGACGTACCCGTGTTCTTCGCGAAAGCGATTCCCGCATCCATCGCCACGCTGCTAATGAGCGCGCCGGTGCCGTCCGGACCCGAACCGGAGATGGTGTAGTCATAGTCGTGGTACGTGCGGCCGTTCAGGTCGAACTGCGCCCCCTCCTCCACCACGATCCGCGAATACGCCTCCCCGCATGTCGCGCCGCTCGCCTTCTTCACCAGGCCCTCCTCCACCACCAGCGAGGTGATGCCGTTTCCGCCGAAAACGAAGGACTTGGGCATGACGAGCGTCCCTTTGCCCAACTTATGCACCTGAAGCCCCAATCCGCCGAAATCGGTCGTGCCGGGCGTACTGCCGCCGAGGGTCAGCTCGGCCAGGTCGAACTCCTCGCCTTCGGGAATGTCAAAATAGAGGTAGCTGGTCGGGCTGAGCGTCGCGAATTTGCTGATGCGCGTATGTCCGTTGTAGCGGGCGATCTGCAGCTGATACGACGTCCCGGCTTCCAACCCGGTGCGCGTATACGGTCCCCAGGTCTGGGTCCCGCTGAGGTTGGTCGTCTTCCCCATGAGGTTATTGACCGAATTGATGCCCACGCTCACATACTGCCCCCATTCCGAACTCAACCGGGTTGTTTGCGTTTTGAAGTGGCAGGGGCGGGCCTTCACCAAGGTGAAATTCTGCATGGCGCTGACACCCCCGGAAGTTGATCCGAGATAAAGCAGATCGCCGCTGTAAGACGAACCGCTCACGAAGGTGTACCCCTCCGGATTGAGGATGTTGCCGGAGGTGATGCGCCCCGTGCCTTTGGGCTTATGGACGTAGAGATCCCATCCGCGCAACACGATGGTCTTCCCGTTCATGTTGAAGTCGATCTCCCGCCAATCCGTGTCCCCCGTGAGGACAACATCATCCTGCAGGTAAACCTGCGCATGGGCGGCGGCGATTTCATTGGTGTGCGGGACGAGCGCCTGGAATTCGGCCTCATCCGCGAAGAGGACCTTCATATAGTCCATCCCCAGCGTCCACTCGCCGTCATAGGGGTTCACATTCTCGTCGTAGAACTTCCAGGAACCGCTCGCCGCGTCGAACTTGACGAACGAAGGCACCGTGCCGGGGAAAACGTAAAGGCCGTCGGGTTTGGCCCACAGCCCGTACTTGTCTTTGTTGGCCTCATCCAGGACGAAGGTCGCGTCGGGCAGCTCCGACCAGGCGATCAGCAAGACGCCTCCCGTGAATTCGCGCGTCCCGACATCCACCGTGACGGTGGAGGCGGCGTAAAACGCCGTGTTTGAACCGTCCATCGTCCCGCTGAATGCCGAGAGGTCGAGCGTTGTCTCAAGGTGGCTCGCGTCACCGAGCTGGAAGATGTCCGAAGGCAAGGCGCCGGCGCAGGCATTGTCGCACTGCCGGGCGGGCACATATTTCCCGGTGATGACCGTGGTGGGAATGCTGCCCGAGTCGGCGGCGTCAGACAAAACGAGGGACGCCCCCTCATCAAACGTCAGCGATTTGACGGCGGAGAAGCCGCCGTTGTTCATAATCAGCCTGCCGCTAACCGTCACATCGCAGTCGCCCCCGCCCGAATCGTGGCCATAAAACGTGAAGTCCGTACCCGTGGGGATGACCAAGGATCCGGCGCCGCTGTAGGTGACGTTGCCGGCATAGACCGTCTCGGCAGAGAATGTCAGGGCATGCTCGTCCAGGGTCATCGTGGTCGCGGTCCAGTTGCCGTTTTTCAGATTGATGGACGAAGGTCCCCCGATCGTGGCGTCCGCGGTCAGCGTGACGTTCCGCATGATGAACGCCAGGTCGCCCTCGTCCGCCATTCCCGTGGTGTTCACGACCGCGCCGAGGCCGTCGGGACCGGAACCGGCGATCGTGAAATCGTAACGCGGGGTGTTGGAGGCGGCCTCCCCGGAGACCGCGAACTGCGCGCCGTCCATGACCTGGATGCGGGAATAGGTCGGACCGCAGGCCTTATCGGCGGTGGTTTCCACAACGCCCTCCTCAACGACCAGGGTCACCATGTTCGCGACATTGCCGTTCCCGCCGAAGTTGGGGTTGCTCTTGGCCATGACCAACCGGCCCTTGCCGGTCTTATGCACCTGCAGCCCCATGCCGTCAAAGAAGTAGCTCTCCGTGCTGCCCAGCGAGATGCCGGCATTCACATATTCCTCGCCCTCGGGGATATCGAAAACCAGACGGCTTTCCGGGCTGACGGTGATCTCGTCGATGAGCGAGTAACCGTTCCAACGGCAGATATAGAATGTATGTTCACCCTCCGTCAGGTTCCGCGCATAGATCGTGCTGTCGGTTCCCGCGCCGCCGCCGCTGGAAGTGAGCTGGTTTTTCCCGATGATATTGGCATTTGCGTCAATACCGATTCCAAGATACTGGGCATAGTTGGAACTGTATCTGGAGTATCTGAACCGCACGTAGCATCGCCTGTCCGCCGGAACCGTGAAGACCTGCGACGCGGCCACGGTCCCGCTGGAGGTTCCCACCGCCAGCCAGATGTTGCCCGGATAGGGCTTGTCGTTGCTGCTGGAGCCGTTGGTGCCCGTCCGCCAAGTGGAAGCCGAGAACGTCCACCCGTCGCCACTGGTGTCGAAATCGCCGTTGACGATGAGGTTTCCGGCGGTGATGCGGCCCTCGCCCTGCGGCTTGCGGACCTGAAGGCTCCAGCCCTTCAGCGTGATGGTCTTGCCGTTCAGATTGAAATCCATCGCCCGCCAATCGGTATCGGCGGTGAGCGTGACGTCACCCTGCAGATACGCCATCCCGCCAAACGCCGTCGCCAGTTCGGCGGCATGGGGGATAAGGGCCTGGTATTCCGCGTCATCCGCGAAAAGCACGACACAGTCCGCGATACCGGTTTCAGGGGCATCCACAGCGATTGTGCACGCCTCATCCTCATAGAAGGCGAAATTGTCTCCGACCGGTTTCGCGAAAACCGGATCCGCGAACGCCTTTAACGTTACAGCAACCGTCACCAACGCGGCAACACCGACAACGCTCATTCTCCCCATGACTGACACCTTAATTTTC
>DBXN01000042.1:3840-5603 GCA_002309585.1 Verrucomicrobia bacterium UBA1211 | reverse complement strand
ATTGTCCCCGTTTTTCCCCGGCCCTGTCAAGTGCCAAATTCGGATCGCGCTACGCGGGCGCATCTGTACAATTCACCATCAAGGCGTTCATGACGGTTGAAAACAACTGTTTGAAACAACTATTCTTTTGCACGCGGGTTAACTCGCCCGCGCACCTCCTCAAAAACACTGCACCTGTCACATTTCCACAATGCCACATTGTCATCGTTCCACAATTTCACAATGATTGTATGGGTTGTTTTCCGATCCCAGTCGGCGTGGGTGAAAAACGCAGATGCGCCCGCGTAGCGCCCCTATCAGAAAATCTGTCCGGGCAGCTTGAGCTTCTCTTTAAACGGGAACTGCGCATCAAAGCGCGCGAACGCCTCAGATTCGCGTTCCGCCGCGAAATAGCCCTGCGGCGTCGCATATTCTCCCGTCATGCCGGCGAGATACCCCGGTGCCAATTCACGGCAGAGGAAGAACGATGCGTCCGCCCCTTCCGGAAGCCCGTGGTAGCGGATGCCAAAGTCGCTCGCATAAGAGAACCCGCTTTTGCCGTAGAAGCCGATGTTGCCCTCGAAACACAGCGCCCCGCATCCGAACGCGGCGGCCTGCTCCAGCGAAAAATCGAGGAGCCGTTTCCCATAGCCCATGCGCTTGAACGCGGGCGCGATGCAAATCGGCCCCATCGTCATGATCGGGACATCCCTGCCGTCATCCGCCCGGATCACGGCACGGACGAACACATTCTGGCCGATAATGACCCCGTCCCGCTCCATGACAAAATCAAGCTCGGGGACGAATGCCGGATCATCCCTGAGCCGGTGAAGGACATAATGCTCCAGGCATCCCGGACGGTACACGTTCCAGAACGATTCCCTTACAAGGGATTCGACTACCCGGCGGTCTTTCTCCGTCTCCCTGCGAATGACTATGTTTCCGTCTGACATGTTAACGATCCTTTGGTCTGTACGAATTGGACAATCTTCACAAACCCCATGCGTACCTCGTGCGCGACAGCTCTACCCAAGAAGCCATTCCCGAGCTGTCACTACTTTGATTGAAACGCCGCCTTCGGAAATCGTGTCGCTGTCGTGGTCGGTTATCAGCAGCAGGTCATTGCACCCTGTCTTCTTCGCGACAGAGAACAGCGGATCGACCTCGCGCTTCCGCGTCTTGACGCCGTCTATGGTGTATGCGACCTGTACGAACTGGACTATCTTTCCATGCCTCACGCGGCAGAAGTCGATGTCGCTCGTCTGGTCCTTGTAATAGTATATCTCCGCGTCGTCGTCCGCCCTCCGCCTCAGGAGCTCGAGATAGACGATGTTCTCAAGCCGCCAGCCAAGCTCCTCGTCCGACCCAAGCACGCCGGTGAAGTATGAGATGAACGCCGGGTCCGACACATACAGCTTCTCGTTTCGTATGCGCTCCGCCGGCTTCGTCGAATACCGGCGGACGAGCGAGACGAGATACGATTCGACCAGGTACCCCATGTAAGTCTGCATCGTGTGCGCGCTTGATATCCCGGCCTTCCGAGCCAGTCCGTCATACGACACCTCCCGCGAGAACTGCTGCATCAGCACGTATGCCGCGTCAACGAACCGCTGCGCGTTCCTCACCTTGCGGCGGCCGAGGATGTCCTTGGAGAGAATGGAATTGTACAATGCGGACACATACCCTCGTTGGTCGGACAGGGCAAACGTCTCGGGGAGGCCGCCGTTGAAAAAGTATTTCTTCCACGCCGTCTCAGAATCGCCGCCGTTCCACGCGCAGTACTC
>DBXN01000042.1:0-3702 GCA_002309585.1 Verrucomicrobia bacterium UBA1211 | reverse complement strand
TGTATCTCGTCAAAAAGGAAATAATCGACATTGCCATATACCTCGTAAACCGCCTGAAGAACGTCGTCCAGCTCAGAAGCGTCGATCTTGGCAAGCACTTCGTCATCGAAATCTACGTATCCGTATGCGACGGACGAATCCCTCATTGCCTTTCGGCAGACGACGGATTTCCCAGATCGCCTCATGCCNNCCAACGACCGCCTGTGCCAACGGACTGTTGACTTCAACCTTGCCCATAGGCGCTCGCTCAAGCATCTTCTCCGCCTGAAGACGCTCAAGTTCATGTTTCTGTTCCTGTATGGCCTTTTTCAGACTTCTGCCCATGGCAATCCTCCTTGAAACGCCGCTATTATAGCATTTCCGGTCGCCTTATTGCAATAACTCATACAACTTAATGCAATAAGCGCCCGTCGATTGCAATCTGCGCCATCATAAGTATTGACCCGTCGACCCCGCGAGGAACATGTAGATCGTGTAGAATTAGGGAGCTTTAGCGAAGGAGGATGCAACGCGGCTAAACGTCTAGTCTTAACAAGTCCCATGCGTTCCTCCTACGCAAATTGTACCAAATGCCACACAGAATCTCAATCGCGACAAATCCGCACCCCGCATAGCGCCCGCTCCGCGGCTCGGCCTACGGCCTCGGGGGATATGCGCATCTCAAATGCAATCCCCGCTACTATNNTACTGTATCAATGACCCTTCATCCCCCAGAGTTTGGGCGCTGCCGGCACAAACTGCCCCCTTGCCCAAGTCGTAAGCAAAGCGAGCCGTAGGCACAAACGACAATTCAACATCGTCCATGTGCTTGACCCCTTCCTGCGAACGGGATGTGACAGTAAGCGTCTTAAGACCGTTGTTTCTCGCAAAGGCAACGGCATCCTTTACCTCCGCCGGGTGGTCATAAGGGCCATCGGACCACTTGATTTCCATGGCGGCCTCAGGGCGCTGCGTTCCGGCATTAATTCGCACGAAATCGAGTTCCCGCTGCTCCTTGCCCGTTCGCCAATTTGCGTACTTCCAGTCATAGCGGTCTTCTCCGATGCCCAGTTGTGACGAAACAGCCGTCTCGACGGCATACCCGAAAAACGGATCGTCTCCTTGCTTCACAGGCTGGAACATGGCGGCCCTTAGTGAGGGATTCGTCAGATACAGTTTGAATTGCGTGGCTCTTTTCAATGTCAGCGCATTGATGTCGATCCTGTCGTGCCGTATGATCAAAAAGGCCTCTTCGAGATACTGGAGCAGGTTTGAGATCGTGTGCTTTGACAGGCCGGAACTCTGCGAAAGCCCCTCGTATGTCTGAACGCTTCCTGAATGGAACGCGATGTACGAGAAGAAGGCCTGGAGGTCCCGCACGTCATCGATGTGGTAAAGACTCGGCAAATCCCGCAGCAACACCTTGTCAACGATGTCGCGTTGTATGAACTGTCTTGAATCCGCCATCTCGATTCTGTTGGACACATGTTCCGGATATCCGCCGAAGTTCACATAATCGACGAATCGACGGTTTGCCTGTTCCATGGATTCGAACAGGCGCTCGTCCTCTCCGATCATCGTAACATACTCGTAGAAGCTGAGCGGCGCGAGCTTGAGATCCGTAAACCGCCCCGCCCCGCTCTCTTCGGATCCGGTGGAGAGAACGGACGCGGCGGACCCGGATGCCGTAAACCGTATGTTTGGATAGGAATCCGTCAAAGTCTTAAGCGACGTATTCCACTCGTTTTTGTATTGAATCTCGTCCAGAAAAACAAACAAACGGTCCGTTCTTGGGTTTGTCCCGGAAACGCGACAAGCCTCGCCGATGAGTTCTTCAAGCTCGCAGCCGTGGTACACGGGAACATCGATTGGGAGGAATACAATGTTCTTGGCGGGCACGCCTTCGTTAGTTGGTGTCATCGCCTCCGCATAGCCAAATTCCTTAAAACAATGGTTCTTTCAAGTTTTTTGTGGGAACGGCTTTTTGGGGGGCGCCACGCGCGACCACGAAAGCCCTGCGCGAGGCTGCGCGGTTAAGCCGCACGGCGGGTGGCGTCATGCTTTCACCAATGAACGTATGGTGACTTCCACAAAATTTTTTGAAGACCCCACTTTTCCCACCACTTCAACCCGCCATCAGTTTTATAAAAAATGACTTCTACGGAACCATCATAGCGTTCATCGAGGAACGCATGGAGCCATGATGGTTTCCACGAAATTCTTCACATAGCCGATCATTTCTTTTTGCGAACGGTCATAACCTTCCCTTTACAGGGAAACCGCCCTTTGAATCTGGGTTGCAGTAGATTTACGGCGTTCTTTTCCTGCCCTTTCTCCAAAGGCCAGCTGATCCTGACACCCTGAGCCCATGATTGCCACCCTTCATACGACCACCCAAGGTATTCATCTTCACAGCTAATACGATCTAAAGTCTTTGCTCCGGTTCTTATTTCATCTATGCCAAGATCAAATGTCCGCTGAGCATCCGGCATCGCCGATGGGCGTTTATAGACACACATCCTCCGTGCGTTTTCAGCCGCTTCATTCGGACGTGGCCCTGTTTCAGAATATCCGCAACCAAGGTGAGCCATACCGAATAATGTATTTTCCCTGCTGATGTAAAAAACATCAACCAATCCGTCAACGCCTGTCTCAATCGATATTGAACGCGCAAAGAAATGCTCATCCATATCCGCCAGTAAACATTTGAAAATGCCGTCAACCGTTTCAAAACTGTTGGTGGTAACGGAACTGAACTTATCCGCCCATTTCTCATCCCGTCTCCGTTGCAACTCCCGCTGTTGCTCTGCGATCTTTTCTTTGACTGGCAGCATGGCCTCCGCTGGCGAGACTTTCACGTTCCGTCCGATTGCGATGTTGTCACCAAGCCGCATGGTATCCTCGGCAACATTATAGCGAACAAGAAGGTTCGTACGCACGCCATCAGCCTCCGCAGCGAAGTTAACGTTCCCATCATCCGTCAAAGACCACTTGCCCATTGCCCCGCCAGCAGCGAAAATCAACATGGCCTCGCCGTCTTCTGCAAGCACGATCGTGTAGGCTTTGAATTCGCTCCCTCCGCTCCACACGCCCGTGACGAGTTCCTTCCTAGTCTTGGTCTCGCTGCGGCGGAATGGATCCTCCATCCCGGTCGCCCGTTCAAACGCTTCTGTGCGTTTACCGTCCGACAATATCAACTTGCCTGACCCCGCGTCCAGCCAGATCGCACACCCATCCTCGACTTCATAATCGCGCCGCTTGCCCTTACGCATGGCCCAACGATGCTTCAGATTCAACCTGTCTCCTACCGTTTCAAAGTCAAACTCATAGGCCCTGAACTCCTCACCCCTTTTGGAGATTCCAAACATACCACCGGTAGAGTCATTGCGGATCACAAGATAGGACTCATTGGCAAGTCCGGACTTACCACCGCTCCAGATGCCGACACACGGAACCGGGACATCCCCTAAAACCGTCCCTATCGACAAACTGACTACGACAATAATAGCGGATGCAAGTATCGCACATCTTTTCATTTTCCCTCTCCCATGGTTACCACCAATCCTCATTCTAATCCTGTTTTTTGACAATCTTCAACACCTCTGGGCGGAGTTTGCGCATCGAATCACAGAACCACTTGAAACAATCAACCCATTTACCCTCATTCGCAACAGCGTCAAATTCCATAACGAGCGCGAATGCCCGCCAGCAAATTTCCAGTGC
>DBXN01000112.1 GCA_002309585.1 Verrucomicrobia bacterium UBA1211 | reverse complement strand
CTTCTGCTGGGCGCGGAGCCACATCAGGAAGGAGACACGGAAATCGTTGTCGCGCTCGCTGCCGTCGATACGGTCGTAGCCCTTCAGGTAGGAGGAGCGGAGCTGGAAGGCGAGGCAATCGAGCTGGTATTGGATATATCCGCCGACCTCATCCAACTCATTGACCCGCATATCGTAACGGACGAAGAGGCTCCATGACCACGAATCGTTGAGGACATGGGTGAAGCCGCCGTAGGCGAGGTTCTCCTTCATCCGGTTCCATTGCGCGACCGGCGAGAGATCATAGTCGAAGAGACGGNNACCGATCCGGAATTTCTCGTTGAGCTTGTAGAAGACCGAAAGATCGGCAAAGGCCATCCGGTCCCGCTTGGTGTCCCACTCGAGATGGGTCCGAAAAGTCAGATCTTCCCTCGGCGCCCAGTCGGCTTTGGTGCCGAGCAACCGGAGCCCCTCGTCCCCGATCGGGTTGGTGCAGTCGTTGAACTGGAAGCCCGCGAAGAGGTCCCAGTCGAGCAGGGAGCGGACGCGCCCCTTCTCGTTGCGGGTCTGGAGGACGTTGCGGACACCGGGACGGAGGCCGTGCCAGTCATACGGGAGGAGGACATCGTCCATCCCGAACTGGTCCAGCCAGCCGACGGAGCGGTCGAAGCGGTCATAGGCGTAGAGCCGGTAGCCCTTCCCATCCCCGTCCGCGGACCAGTGGGTGGGCTGGTAGCTGTAGTCGATGTACGGCTCGAAGATATGGCGCCGGTCCTTTTCCCAGGCCGAGGTCGCGCGGGCGGCGAATGTCACGCCGAGGTCCGCGGTGTGGCGGAAGAGGTTCTCGTTACCGGCGGCGTCGGAATAGTAGGTGCCGCGATAACCGGCACGCGGGACGACGCTGAGCACATCGGCGAACTTCATCGGGTAGGTCAGCCGGTGGGCGGTGTCGGCGCGGACCGTGTTAAAATGCGCCCATTCGCCGGGATAGTACTTGTAGTCGTCATTCGCCCAGTCATACTTGGCGTACTGGCGGTTCAGGTAACCGGCGCGGGTCTGGCTCTCGTAATTCAAGCCGAGGGCGACGGGCTGGGGCATGATGTTCAGCCAGCCCTCCGGCAACCGGGCGGTTCCGGAATAGAAGTCATTCAGCGGGCCGCTGGCCAGAATGCCCGCCGCCCAGGTGTGTTCGCGGTGCTCTTCCGAGACGAAGTTCATCGGGATGCTCTCGCCCCGGTTTTCGCGCTCGAAGAAATCGCCGCGCATCTCGGAGTCGCTGACGTAGGTTCCGCGGATCAGGAACTGGTCGCGTTCCGTAAACTCGGCCTTGTGGAAGAGGCGGAAACGGTAACGGTCATCATCGACATCCGACATCCAGTTGCGGTCGTCACGGTCGTTGGGCGGATCCTCATCCCAGGCGTAGTAGGATTCGAACCGGCCGGTCCCCCAACGCTTCAATTCCCACGCCAGGTTCTGGCCGACCGCCACGCCCTTCTTGGAGCGGACATCGACATGGCTGCTGCCGTAGAGGTGGGGGCCGTTTCCGCCCGGCGCCTCGTAAATGTCGAAGACATAGCCGCTCAAGATGTACGCGCCCCAGCGGGAGGTGTAGCCGGGCATCATGCGGAACCCGTAATGGGTGTCGAGGTCGCGGTACCAGTAGGGGAGCCAGGCGAAGGGCACGCCGAAAAGGTAGGGGACGGCATTGAAAATTTCAACGTAGTCGTTGTCTTTGAACCTGCCGTCGCCGCGCATGCACCAGTGCCAGTGGCCCGGCGCGTTGGTGCAGGTGGTCACGCAGATGTTCTTGGCATCGAACCGGCCATCCTCGCGGCGGGTCACCTCATCGGTTTCGACATGGAACACGCCCGCGTCGATCTTGCTCGCGCCCGTCAGACCCTTGCCGGTCTTGTAGTTGTATTCAATGTGGTCTCCGGACCAGGTGCCGAATCCGACCTGCCGGATCACCACGTTGCCGGAGGCCTGCACATCGCCGGTTTCCTGGTTCAGACGCACCTTGTCGGCGGTCAACTCATGGTCGCCCGTCTTGATCTTCACGTTCTGGCGGGCGGTGATCCATCCGGTCTTTTTGTCAACCTCGAATTGGTCCGCATTGATCTCCAGCTCTTCATCGCCGACCTGCTTGGGGATCGGGAGGATGTTCGCGGCATGGACGCCGACACTTCCCCACGACAGAAGAACGATCCCGGAAAGGACCAGCCAAAACGAGGTACGCAGTTTACCGATCATAACTCATCCCTAGGTGCAAAAGACAAAATCCCATAAATCAAGGTATAGTTTACACGAAAAGGGGGGGCGTGAATAGGATAAAATATGGAGGGACGGGCAACGATCCGTATGCCCGTTCCGCAACGGCCATCCTTTTGACACCGATTGTTATTGACGCCGGTAGGGTTGTGTCCACCCCACCTTTACGGGCGGATGCATCCGGTTGATCGCGTTGCGATAGGTCGCCGGTTCATCGGATGCGACCCGGGCACGCACATAGAGGTCATCCGCCGCCAACGTGTAGGACGCCCGGACGGGCTCGCCTTTGGCGAAGGTGAACTGTTTGGCGACGGTCCCGATCGCGTCGGAATAGACCGGGACGGATCTCGCGCCGTGGCTGTTTCCCGCCGGAAGATCGACTTCCCGCACGGGATCCAACGGCACACCCCGTTTCGTGGTGATGAATGAGACCGTGTGGGCGACCCCCGCCTTCGCGGGAACGGAGAGGGAAAGGGTCCCTTTCCGCCCATCGAACGCGATGTCGTCGAATGTCACCCCGCAGGTGGCGTAGAAGTCACCTCGGTTCATCGCCGTAAAGAGGGCGGAGGGGGTTAGCGCGGTGGCCCGGACGGCGATCCACGCGTCATTGAAGACGATGGATGAAGGGCGTATGCCGCTGTTGGGATAGAAGTGGGTGTCATCCACGCCGATCCCGTAGAGAAGCTGCTCCCCGCGCGCGCAGCGGGTGGCGAGGACAACATCCCACAACCGGTCATTGTCGTAACCGTCACGCGGCAATCCTCCCTCCGGGGCCGCGTCCGAACCGTTGTTGCAGATTTCGAAAAACCGGACCTCTGGATTGTCAATCAGGTGTTGCGGCAGGACATCGTAGTAGGTCCAGTGGGGATGGTTCACCCAGAAGAGGTAGGGGACGCCGTTCCTTTCCGCCGCCAGCGCCTCCACTTCGCCCCTGATCGTTCGGATCAGCCCGGAGGGGTCCGCATCGCCGATTCCGTGGATGAGCGGGCTGTTCCGCACGAAGGGAATCAGACGGTCCAGCCCCACATAGTTGAGGTGCAGGTGGCGTGTTTCGGATCCGGCCAGCGTCACTTCACACCCCTTCATGAAGAGGAACTTGCCCGGTTGGTTGAAACGCGCGTGGATCTCCGCCATCGTACTCATCCGGACCTCCCGCCGGCCTTCGCGGTCCCGCCATTTCGCGTTCGGAAACCGTTTGCGGAACGCCTCGAAAACGGGGGTGTCGATCACCTTCGGGGGCCAGACCCGCTCCAGCTCCCCGACCGGCATCCAGCGGTCAGGATCGCTCCCGATACGGTTGTGGTCGGTGATCGCGAAGAAGTCATATCCCGCATCCCTGTAGGCCTGGACCGCCTGTTCAGGCAGGACGCGTCCGTCCGACCAGCAGGTGTGGGTATGGAGCTGTCCCTTGTACCATCGTTTCCCGTCTTTGCCCGGCACTCCGGCCGAAACGGCCGGGAAGGCGGCAGCCGCCGCCGTTAATCCCGTAAACGCCCTTCTCGTCACGCGCATCGTCTGGAACCTCTCATCGCATCCCCAAGCCTACTTTTTGCCACGGATTTTCTTCACCTCAGAGGAGTCATTCGATTGGCTGGCATCGGATTTTTTGGTAAGGATTTTTCTGAGGAATCCGGGGATTTTTTCATGCTTTGGCTTTGGTTTGCCGGTCTGGGTCGGCTTCTCCTCAACCGGCGAGGGCTTCTCCTCGATTCCGGCCAGTTCGTTGGCCAGCTTCAGGGTCTCTTCCGCGCTGATCGACAGCGACTCAACGGTGACCTTCGGCCATCGCTTGCCCGTGGCGGCGATCTGGCGGGGAGTCGCTTCGTTAACCGCCAATCCCATCTTGAAGTCGCTGCAGCTTACATTCGCTCTGCTGATCTCGACGGTTTCAGGTTTCTTCGCCGCCATTTGCGTGAAGACGTTCGCTGGGATCGTGAAGGTGTAATCCACCGAGAGGGAGCCGTTTACGGGTACATCGACGTATTCCTTGAAGTTGTCCCTTAAGACCGATAGCTCTCTGATCTCCCGCTGTCCGCTGAAGGCGGCTGTCAGAGATCCGTTGTCGAATCCCAGCGTCACCGTCCGTTTTTCGACCGGTTTCTGCTCTGTCATTTTGAACGCGGGATTGAGCGCGGCCTCCTCCAACGGGGCTTCCGGGTTGAAGAGGGGGTTGAGCGCGCGCGCCGGCGCTTCGAAGAGCGTCTTGTCGGTTCCCCGCGTGATGAGCACCATGACGAGGGCCACCTGGTTCTTCTCGGCGGCGGTCAGTTGCGTGTAGCGTTTCTTGCCCTGGGTCAGGAATGCGGCGAGCTGGTCACAGGCGGTGTCATAGTCTGTGGAGAGTTCCTCCTGCCCGCCCCGCACGTCCGGGAGGTAGACGGTGATGCCGCTCCGCGCATGCTCGAAGGTTTGCCGCTGGATCGCCGGGCTGGAGCAGAGGCTGCGGTAGGTGGCGGTGGCCCCCTGGCAGGTCATACGCATGAGAATGTCCTGGGTGTGGTCGCGCACGGTATCCGCAGGTCGGTGGGGTGTGTGGCCGATCTTTCGGGCGAAAACATGCCGCATCATGTCGGCGCCGACCCCAGTGCCCGTTACGGCGTCGGCCAAGAAGGCCTCGCGCTCTTGCTTCACGAGCTGGAGACTGATCGATTTGTAGGTCTTTTCGACCTCGCGGCAGAGTTCGCGATAGGCAAAATGGGTTTTTGTGCCCACCCCGGACGGAATGACGGTGGAGCGCTTACCATTGGAGACGTCGCTGAGGGTGTCAATGACCGTCTTCAGCGTGTCCAGGCGGCGGGAATCACGATCGACGAAATCCGCCATATACAGTCTCGCGCTGCTGGGAGTGATCCCGTTGAAGTTTTTGAATGTCGCACGTCCTTTCCCAGATCCGCACCGGAGATCGTCCGCGATGTGGTGGTATAAGTCCTTCAGATCGCTCGTGGAATATGAATCCATCACCTGCTTGGCCTTGGCGAGCGCGGATGGTCCGACGCACTTGTTGAGGATTGCCGCGATGAGAAACGCCCGGCAGGGGTTCCCTTCGTCATCCGAATCGTAGGCGCTGAGGATCCGGCTGTTGTTCGCCATTATCTGGTCGACGGTTTGGAAGATTTCCCGGAGGATTACGTTTAGATCTTCCGCACCGACATGGGGATTCTTGAGCTTATCAACATGGCGGGCGGTCAACTCGATCTGTTGTCCAACGGAGGTCAGAACGGATTGAAGTTGCGCTGGCGTGGGAAGCGGACGGTTGGTGTTGATGATCTCCGCCAGCCATTTTTCCCCGGCCTTAAAGAGGTCGGGATCGCCGTTGGCGGCCGTCCTCAACGCGCCAAAGATCGCGGTCAGTTTGTTTAGCTTCGCGGTAAAGTTGGGCTGCGTGATAATCGTTTGTTGTCCCGAAATTCCCATCGGCAAGTCGGATTCGGCTATGAGCAACCCCTTGATGTTCTGCGACACGAAGGTGAACAGTTCAGAGTCATCGATACTGGCCATCACGGCGGTCTTGATCCGTTCGGTCGTCTCAGGAGGCATCGGAACGCCCTGTACTCTGGCGACGTGTGCCAGCTCCGAGATCTTTGAGCCGAAAATCTTCGACACGCTTTCCGTGACGGCACGGATCCGGCGGGCGGTGAGCGGTTTTCCCTTCTTGAAGTCCTCGAGTTTCATCGCGCTCTTCACCTCATCGGGAAGGGCTTGCTCATCCGTTACGCCGAACATCTTCAAAATGGTGCTCTTGAAGGTCTCCCGCACGTCGTCATTCATCCCCCTGGAGGCCTGTCCGCGCAGGACGTGGCCGACGAAATCCACGGATTTTTTCACATCGATGGACATGCCGGTTCCCTTCGAGGCGATCGCCTTCTCACTATCGGCTTTCCCCAAAAAGCTCTCAAACTGCGCGAATTGCAGATGCGCCGCACTCCGTTCGCTGATGGTTGAGGTTCCGATGGTATTCTGTGACATAGCAGGTCCTCCCTTGTTTCGTTATTCCGTTTTACGCGCAAACACCGTTACGGCTCCACCAGGATCACGCGGTCGATCCAGATGAAGCTATCCCCCTGGGCATCGGGTTGGAACATCGGCCCGGTGAATTTCACGGAGACCCAGATCTCAAATTCCCGACCCTCTAGGTCCAAGAGGTAGTTGGCGATCTTGAGTTGGGTCGTCCAGGCGCGTGTCAGCCACAGGTAGGCATCCGGGGTTAGGGTGGTTTGACAAATCCGGTACCAGTGGTACCCTGGGCCTTCGGGCTTGGCGACCTGACCGCCTCCAAGGGATTTCTTGAGGGTCCCGTCATAGACGCCTCCGGCAAAGGGGAGCTTGAAGTAGTGGCTCTTGTCGGCATCCGAACGCATCGCGCGTTCCACGGGGCTTTCCGGGTCGTCTACGATCCGCTCATTCCCGCCGTGGCTGGAGAGCTCTCCCGTGTAGAAATCATAATACCGGCGTGTCTTGAACCTGTCGGGAGCGGGCAGGAGCTTGTCACTCTTCGGGTTGCCCCCCAGGCCGTCCAGTGCACTTTTGATCAGTTTTTCGGCATCCGGGTAGGGCCGGATCCATGCCGGCCAATCCGTGAAAAGCCGTTGGGAGGATGCCTCGACCCCGAGGGAACGCACGGGAACCGCCATCTCCTGGCCGGGGATATGGTGGCGGAGGGCGCGGTGGCGCCGGCAGATCAGCCGGTCGAGCCCCTGGCGGGCGTGGCGGGCCCTGGCGAGCAGGCGGGGGTTGCCCGCGACCTCGGCCTCGGCCGCGTCGAGATATCGGTTGCAGACCGCAATATCCTCATCGGCAATATAGTTGAAGGCGGAGAGTTGCGGGAACCAACTGATGAAGGTCTTCTTCTCGCGGCGAATTTTGTCGAGGTACTCCCGGTAAGCGAGGATGGAGGCGCCTGCGGGACCGTAATACTCACGCATGAACCGCTCAATCAATTGCCGGCAGTCGAGGTCGGGATTCTCCATCAGGCGGGTTTCGAGGAAGAATTTCAATTCCCACATGTCGGCCAAATGGGGATGCTCGTGTTCCCAGAAGATGCCTGAGACGTGGTTGTCGCGGTAGTGGCGGAAGAGGTCGCCATAGTGAAACTCGCTCGGGAAGGGAAGCCCGGTCAGACCCGCCGAGAAGGTAATCGCGTAATCCCAGATGAAGAGATGTTTCGTGAGTTTGCTCCAGGCTACGACGCGGTCGTGATAGGGACGGTTGTCCGGCTCAAGGATCGAGGCCGTCTGGTTGGAGTCGGTGTCGCAGAGACGGACGATCACATTGTCCGCCGCGCGGACACCGCCCTTCGGGGGATCCTGCGTGTACTGGTAGGCCCAGGTACAGAGCAGGACATCGGGATATTTCCCGGCGATCGCGTTGGCCAGCGCGTTTACGAAGTTCAGGTTTACCCCCGAAAGGCCGTACTGCTCGACGGCGGCCTTGCACCGTTCGCAGGTGCAGTAGGCCTGGTTGTCGTTGTGCGAGATGTCATAGATGCGGGGCGCTTCGACTCCCGCTTTCCGGGCTTCCGCGTAGCCCCGCTCGATGAAGGCGGTCAACCGCTTGAGGATCTCGTCCTTGACCTCCGGGTTGGTCAGGCAGAGTTGCCCCTTGTACTGTCCCCCGACACGCTTTCCGTCCCTGAGCGAGAACCACTCGGGATGTTTTTCCAGATGCTCCTCCGCGGGGAGGTAGTGGTCGAACGTGTGGCAGAAATTCGGGGGGCCAAAGGTGAACGCGCCGCCGAAGGCCGCGTCCCCGTGGGCGTTCAGCCGCACCCGCCGTTCGGTCCGGGTCGAGCCGGACCCCTGTTCGGCGCGGTAGATGTCCCGGAAGGCGAAGGCGGGCTTCCCCTGGCGGTTGAGCGCGGGCAGGTCGAGCGGGCCGGGGGAGGGGATGTCCTCCTCGAATTCGCTCCACCACCGGATCCCGCATTCATCCTCAAGGAAATGATAGACGGCGAAGAGCGCCCCGCGCGGTCCGCCGCCGTTCAGCAGCACCTCGTTTCCCAACGAGCGGATGACCCACTGTTCGGAGAGGAGTTGGGTGGAGAGCAGTTTCTCCCGCCTCGCCAGTGCCGTGTCGCCGACATGAAAGACGACGCCCGTTTTCCCCTCGACGCGCACATCGTCCGAAACCCGTTTGGAAAGGTAGCGGGTCAACTCCTCTGCCGCGGTCCGCTCATGCGGTTTCGCCTCTTCAGGCGCCGTGACCGTATACGTTCCGGCGAAAAGGCCAACCGTCTGGAACACGCCCGCGGCTGCGATCAACGCGCGGCACACCGATGCGACATCCGGTTTGTTCGTTCTCATTTCCTGTTCGTCTCCAATTCGTTAGCGTTGAGCGTTGATGGGCTGGTGGCGCATGACATCCATGCCGGTTGTTTCCAACTGGGGCAGTCTCAAGGCGATGGCATCGCAGTCGCAGGCCTTTTCGCCGCGGAAGATCAGGGTCCGCGTCTCCAGGGTGGTGAGGCCGGTCGCGGAGTGGATAAACGCCACGCCTTCAGGCAGTTCCGCGCGGAAGGTACCGGGGGTGTTGGGCGCGAGCACCAGCAACCGCGCTTCGCCCCGCCCGTTCTCCAGAAAACGGAATACGGTCTTCTCCGCCCGCGCCTTCGCCAGCCATGCCGGCGGCTCGGCGCTTTGGCGCGTCAGCGCGAAGGGCGCCACATCCTTTAGGATGCCGACGGCCCATTTCATCTCCGCCAGACGCTTTTCCGGTTCCGCCGCCCGCTTGATATGGTAGTAACTCCAATAGAGCAGCCCGCCCGCATCGCTGATATAACCCGCCATCCCCTGCGCAAGGATCTCCATCGCGGTGGGATAGTAGTGGTCGGCATCGATGACATTGCCCATATCGTAACTTTGCGCGACAAGCCAGATGGGCAGCCCATGTTCGCGGACGGCGCCGAGATTCATCAGTTGGCGTTGCACATCATGCGTCTTGTTGCCGAAGGGATAGATGTCCGTCGCCGTGATATCCACGCCGTTGAGGAAGTCATTGATGTTCATCTGATTGCAGAATACCGCGATGACCGGATGATCCGGATCAGCCGTGTTGAGCCATCGGCGGCACGCGGTGGCGACCGGTGCCTTGGCGACGACCGGTTCATCCATCAGGTAATAGGCCAGGAGCGCGGGATGGCTCTTGACGCGCTCCACCCACGGCCCGACCATCTTCCGGAAGGACGCCGGATCGGTTGACTGGTCAAAATGGAATTTCAGGCAGAAAATGACCTTCAGCCCCAGCCGATGGCACTTGTCCAGCTCTCCGACATATTTTTCGATGTCCTCCAATTTCGACCAGTCCGCAATCACCGGATAGGCGAGCGAACAGGTATACCCCAACGCGGCCATCTCCTCATGCTCGGTGTTGTCAAAGTGGCCGTTGGTGTAGGTGCCGATGGGGTAGAAGGGCTTCCCTTCCACGATGAGTGAACCGTTTTCCGACATCTCGACTTTGCGGGAACGCTTCGCGACAACCTTCAGCGGCAGATCCTCCGTCCCGCGTATGGTACCCCCCTTGTCCTTCAGCGTGGCGAGAAGATGATAGTCGCCGGGTTGCCAGGCGGGGAGGGTGACACGCAGCGTGCCGTCCTTCCGCAGAGGGCACGTCTGTTCCCAAACGGTCGATTCCCCCTTCTGAACGGTTAGGCTGACGGTCTGTTCCGCGATGGGCAGGTCATTGTAAATGGAGGTGAAGGAGAGTTCATCGCCCGGCTGGGCGGTGGCGCCCCAGGGATGGACAAGCGCGAACCGCCACTGGGAGGGCATCGGCTCGATCACGAGGTCATCCGCCACGAACGCCCCGAGGCTTCCCTGCGGCATGTAGATGCCCAGACTGTAAGCGGTTCCCGCTGCACCGGCGGTGAAGACACTTTCATAGAACCGCCAGTCGGAACCCTTTTCGGGTGTGCAGCCTGAATACTGCGTTCCCAGAAAGACGCCTTTCCGGCTGAACTCCAAAATGATGCCGATGTTACCGGCGGAGGTTTCCGGGGTGGCGGGCTTCCCCCAGGCGGTGAAACGGTAGCGCCGTCCGGGCTCTAACGTGATCTCCTGCCGCAGAACATGGTAATCGGCGGGATCGGTGCGGCGGTAGACGAAGCCCGCCGAACCGTTCCGTCCGGCGCCGGCTTTTACTTCGCCACATTCGGCCGCGTAGCGCCAGTTGGCGGATCCCTCTTCGAAACCGGGATTCTGAATCAGGTTCTGCGCCTTGACCGTGACCAGCGGTGACATGATGGCAAGACAGAAAACAAACGTTTTGTACTTCATCCCTTCCTCTCGCATCGGCGGTCGGGGGCATCCGCCCTCCCCTATCGCAACCATGCAACACCCCAACCATTAATCTGCCGATAGTGTACACCATTCCACGTCTTTTACAAATGGAATAATGCGGAAAATCTGGGGCGCGATGAAAGGGTGTGACAACAGGAGGCCGAAGAGGGTACAATAAGGGTATGAAAGAGACCATCCATAACTATCGGGGTGTGACCCCCGCCGCTATCGACAAAGCCGCCCTTGAGGCGTCCGGTCCGCCTCAAGTGGCAACATGAAAGGGATAGCCGGTCTTGCTTTCGCAGGGGCGATGCGGTATGGTGTGGGGAATAAGGGAAAGGTTAGGAGGAACGATGCGGTACGGGATAGGGTTGGCTGGTTGGTTGTGCGCGGTTTCGTTGATTGCGGCGGAGGAGCGGGTGACGGTCCGGCCTTCGGATGACGGGCGGGCGCTCTGCAATCCGGGGATGGGGTGGACGATGCACTACTATTCGAACGCTCCCATCAATTATGGGACCTATATGAAACCGGGCGACTCGGCGGCGTGGTTTCCGGGGTGTTCGGTGGTCTACCTGCGCATCCCATGGGCCTACATCGAACCGGAGGAGGGACGGTTCAATTGGTCGGTTCTGGACACGCCCGCGCAACGGTGGATCGATCGCGGCGGACAGGTCGCCTTCCGGATCACCTGCTCGGAAAGCTGGGCCCGTTTCGCGACACCCGAGTGGGTGAAGAAGGCGGGGGCGAAGGGAACGTTCTGGAAGTTCGGCGAGGGGCCGCGTCCGGACGGGCCGTGTTGGGATCCCGATTTCGACGATCCCGTCTTTCTGGAGAAGCTGGACCACTTTCTTCAGGCGATGGCGGCGCGGTATGACGGCCGGCCGGAGGTCGCCTTCGTCGACATCGGAACATACGGCCTGTGGGGCGAGGGGCATACCCTCATGAGCAGCAAGGTCCCGCAGGAGAAGATGGATGAGGATGTCAAACGGCATATCGATCTGCATGTGAAACACTTCCGGCACACGGTACTGTGCATCAGCGATGACGTCTCGGGACCGGAGAACCAAACGGGGAATTATCCGCTGCTGGACTATGCCCGCTCCAAGGGGGTTTCGTTGCGGGATGATAGCATCCTGGTCCAGCCGCCGCCCAAGTCCTGGTTCCATGCCGATCAGGCGGAACGGTATTGGCGGACGATGCCGGTGATTCTGGAGCATGAGCATTACGGTGGATCGAAGCAGCGGGGGGCATGGGTGCCGGAGCTGTTGCTGAAGGCGGTCGAGGATTACCACGCGAGTTTCATGTCGATCCATTGGGATCCCAAGGTCCTGCTGGAGGAGAACCGTGAAATCATCGCGCGGATCAACCGCCGGCTGGGGTTCCGATTCCAGCTGCGCGAGGCGCGTTATCCTGCGGCGGTCACCGTCGGACGCAAGGATCGCGGGGCGGCGGTTCCCTTCACGGTCGAGTGGGCGTGGGCCAACGCGGGGGTGGCGCCGTGCTATGCCGACGCCTTCCCCGCCCTGACGGTGAAGGACCGGGATGGCGGTATTCTGGCGGTCTTCGCCGATGAGGGGTTGAATCTCAAGACGTTGCCCGTCGCGACGCCCGGCCAGGCGCAGGCGGTTGAACACGCCTTCACCTGCGTGCTGGCGAAGGCGTCGGCGGTGACCCCATACGGTTGGGCGGCGCCGCTCTGTCCGCTCGGCACCTTTGACGTGTACGTCTCGGTTGGAAAATGCGACGGTACGCCGGTCTACGCCCTGCCGCTGGATCACGACGACGGGAAACGCCGCTACAAGATCGGGCAGATCCGGTTCGAGTGATACCGGACGCTTAGGGAGTGTTCACGGCGCGGATTTCGCCGTCATCGACCTCCGCTAGATCGATGTCCCGCGCGGTGGGCGCGGAAGGGGATCTGGCATCCTCTCCGTTTTCCGGCGCGTCATTGCGGCGGACCTCGCGGAGGAGGTACTTCACCGGGCGGATACGGAGGGGGCGGCCCTGCGCGTCGCGTGAGAGGATCTTGTCGCCCTCCGGGGTGAACGCGCTCCATTCCAGCGGATGGAAGCGTTGCCAGCCGAGGGGCGTGCCGTCCGGGGCATAGGTGTAATCGTCACGCCAATTTTTCCGCAGCGAGATCAGGGGATTGGCATAGGCGGGTTGGTGCCGGGTGTAGTCGATCGAGCGGATCCGGCCGGCGTCGTCGTACACGCGGGTCTCGTTCGGCAGGAAGTAGACGCTGAAGATCGAGGGCATCGAATAGTAGCCGTTCGCCTCGGCGATCGCCGCGACATCGACGCGGCAGGTCGTCAGTTGCAATTCGTCTTTGAGGGCCGGAACGGGGAAGGCGGCGTGGTAATCGACCTCGATCACGGCGCCCTCGTCCGTCGGCGAGATGCGGACCTTTGCGGGATCGCCCTGAAGCAGTGTCCAGTGGATACGGACCGGCTCCCGGATGGCGATCTTGAGACGGTACCGGCGTGTCCGCTGCCGTCCCCGGAAGATCCGGGTGATGCTGAACGGCGTGGTGCAGATGTTTTCCGTGGTGCCGGGCAGTTCGAAGAAATCGACCTGCCCGCGGGTGGCGGTCTCTTCGACCATCTCCAACGGTGGCGGGCCGGGCAGATCCTCCGGCAGATCGTGCGCCATCCGGATCAGCCGCTCGCTGTCGAGATTGCCGGGCAGGAAGGCAACCGGATGGGCGAGCCGGGTAAGGTAATCCTCCCGTTTCCTGACGGTCTTCTGGCTCGCGCGGAAGAGCATGTTCAGCGTAGTGCCCAACAGGCCGTTCCGGATCAGGACATCGCGGGTCTGGGGCTTCATGGCGAGGATCGCGGCGAAGGCGGTCTCGACGAAGGGCAACTCGCTTTTGACGGCACCGGCCACATTGATGGTGATCGGTTGGTGGGCGACAAAACGGTCGCCGCCCTTCATGGAGAAGTCGATTCCGACGGGATAGAAGTAGAGCTGGTTGGAGGAGATGAGCAGACTCTGTTCAAGCAGCGGTCTCGGTTCCATGCCGATGTAGAGCGGCAGACTCAGGTCGGCCAGATTGCCGATCGAACGGAAGGCGGAATTGCCGATTACGGGAAAACGGGTGCCGGTTTTCGCGTGGATGAAGAGCATGTTCGGCAGGCCGAGGTGGCGTTCGCGCTGGACCATCTCTTCGGGATAGTCCAACGCGATGACGGAGGGATAGCGCGCCAGGTCGGGATGGGAGACGTCGCCGTCGCGGTTGACGTAGAGGATCGGGAAGGTGTCGTCGGCGGTTCCCTCCCGGGTCCATTCAGCGAGGAGTGGGGCGAAGGGACCGCTGGGCCGGTTGGTGACGGTGGCGGGTTGGACCGCCGCCTCAAACAGGTTGTTGGCATAGTTCCAGGTGACGGCGGTATCGGCGCAGACGACGCGGTTGCCGGCATCCGGGATGAGCGGCTTGATCGGGGTCTTCTCGCGCAATTCCTCCATTCTGCGCAGGCAGGCGACATACCGGGGATCGGCGCGGAGCGCCGCCAGGTCGCTGTCCTGCTCGGCGAATCCCGCATCCGTGTAACCGGCGTCGATCGCATGGTTCATTGCGTCAAGGGCATCGTCGATCCGTTTCTGGAGTGACCGGGCGCAGGCGAGGTTGTAGTACCACAGCGCGTCGTCTGAACCGAGCCGGATACCGGCCAACGAGAAGATCGCCATGCTGTCGTAATCGGCCCGCCGGTGCGCCTCATTCATCAGGGAGAGCATGCGGCGGTGATCGTCGGACACGGTCGGTTTGTCGAAGACATTCACCTCCGACCGGACCTGCCAGACGGTCGTAAGCAGAAGGAAAAGAATGACGGGTAACGGTTTCATCATACGGACACGCCCTCTTTCTTCAGTTCCTCACGGACGGTTTCGATGGAGACTCCGCCGAGTTTGACGCGTTTGAGGCGGCCGCCCTCGCCGGTGAGGATCGTCACCCCGCGTTTGGCGATACCGAACCGTTTGGCGAAATAGGCGATCAGTTCGGCGTTGGCCTTGCCGTCAACCGGCGGTGCCTGGATCCGGATCCGGAGCCAGTCGGCTTCAGCGCCGGTGATTTCCGTTTTTGAGGCGCGCGGGGTCGCTTTCAGCGTGAGGACCGCTCCGTCCGGGGAAGAGGATAGCCAGGCCATGTTGCCTCCTATTTCGGCATAAGGGTGAAGGTTTTAAAGGCGATGATCAGGCTCGTCAGGGTTTGGACGAACGCCACGTGGAGCATATTCACCAGAATCATGAAGATCAGGGGAGTGAGATCGATTCCGCCGGCAGACGGGCTTTTCCGCGCGAAACGGCCGAGCAGCATGTAGACCCCTTCCATGCAGAGGAGTCCGCCAACCTGCCATTGAAAGAGCGCGCAGACGAGGTTGCCGATCAGCAGCGCCAAGAGGGCTTGGTTGATGATCCGGAGGCTGTCGATGATGACCAGGAGGCTGAGCCAGACAAACCGAAGGATCCGGATCGGGAGGGAGGCGTCGGTGAACAGGCCGGTGATCCCTCCCGCCCCTAACGTTTCCGCGAGGGCGGCGTCCGGCGGGTTCGGCTGGAGGGTGTGGATCGCGGCGAACGCGATAAGGAAGGCGGCCAGCAGCAGCGCGATGCCCTGCGAAAGGATCGGGAGACGGGAGAAGGGGGCCGCGTAGAAGGTGTAGGCATCAAACGCGCGGGTCGTGCGCTCGCGGGGTGTGATCAGGTTGACGATGAAAAAGACGCTCCAGAGTCGGATGAAAAAGAGGAGTGTCTTCAACAGGCTCACATGCCAGTATCCCGACAAGCCGGCCGCCTCCCCGGCATGGAAAACAAAGAGGTTGCCCGCCGCGAGGTCCAATTCGGGCGGGCGTCCGGTACGGTAGGGGAGCATCGTGCTGATCGTGAGGAGCAACGCGATGAGCAGAAGACCGATCAGGATGTTCGGGATGCGGAGGGCGGAACGGAAGTAATCCAGCAACCGTTCAATTCCCTGCATCGGTCCCGAGACGAAGGGATTGAACGAGAAGGTCGGCCGGCGGGCGGCAAGGATATATGCGACGCACACCAGAATGAGCAGGTTGATGGTTGTCTGGAAAAAGTCCATGCCCGGGCATCCGTTAGTTCTTGGTGCAGAGGATCAGTTCCTCGTCCCCGTTGACGCCGTACCGCAGGGGATCAATGTCGGGAAGCAACTCGGCATGGGTCCGTGTGGTGACGCTGAACCCCGCCGTTTTCAGCCGCTCGAAAAAGTCCATCCCGTAGAGGCGGACATGATCTTCCTGGCCGTAGGTCGCCAACCGTTTCTCAGGGTCGGAAAGCACGTCCGGTTCGTTCTCCCGGGTCGTTTCCAGCCGGTAGGCGACCGGCGTCTGGAGGATGGCGCGTCCCCCCTTCTTGAGAACCCTGAAGAGTTCGCGCATTGCGCGGGCGTCATCCGGGACATGTTCCAGAACGTGGTTGCAGAGCACCCAGTCGAATGTTCCGTCAGGGAACGGGATGTCGGTGGCGTCGATCTTCACCACGCCTTCGCGCGACGGGAAGAGGTCGCCTTTCACATATTGAGCGGGCTGGAGACTCTCGATCTTTTGGATGATCCACTTTTCCGGCGCCAGGTGGAGGACCGCTGCGCCGGAGAAACTTTCCCAGTAGCCCAGCTTCTCCATGAAGAGCATCATGTGGCGCTCGCGGTCGTGGCTGCGGCAGAAGGGACACCAGAAATGGTCGAAATCGCTTCCCGTCCACTTCAATTCCTTCAGGTAGGGGGAGACGGCATCCCAGCCGCCCTGGAATTTGGAGAAGCGGTGGAAGTGCTTTCCGCAGATGCAGCAGCGGTGGCGGCGCCCCAACCCGTTGACCCAGCGGCGGAGCCGCCGGGTCAGGGAGAGACGGTTTTGCGTGGCTTGGTAATCCATGTCGCTCAGATCCTCTGCCCGCCATCCACAAAGACCGCCTGGACCGCGAAGGTCGCGGGATCCAGCACCGCCAGGTCGGCGAGGTAACCCGCTTCAACCTTGCCCAGCTCATCCCCGCGGCCCAGCTCCACAGCCTGGTTCCAGGAGGTGGCCTGGATGATCTCGGCGAGCGGTTTGCCGGTGACCTCGTGGACGTTCTTCAGGGCGATGTTCATCTGGAGGACGGAACCGGCGAGCGCGCCGTTCGAAGCGAGGCGGGCTTGGCCGTCCTTGACGATCACCTCCAGACCGCCGAGCGAGGAGGGGCCGTCCGGCAGATGGCTGGCCCGCATCGAATCGGTGATCATCACGATCGTCTCAATGGGCCGCCGGGCGAAGATGAGCTGGATCATCTCCGGGGCGAGATGGATCTTGTCGCAGATGATCTCCGTGCGGACATCGCCATGCAGCAGACCCGCGCCCACCAGACCGATGTCGCGGTGATGCAGCGGGGTCATCTGGTTGCAGAAATGGGTCAGGTGGCGCAGCCCCCGGTGATAGGCGCGCTTGAACTGCGCGTAGGTCGCTTTGGAGTGCCCGCAGGAAGGCACGATCCCGTTGTCCAGACAGGCCTGCGCAAAGGCGTCGCCGCCCTCCACCTCGACGGCGAAGGTGATCTGGGAGATGGGGGTGATCGCCTGGAGACGGCGGACCTCTTCCACATCCGGCTTGCGGACGAAGGCGGGATTTTGCGCCCCGAGGCAGGCGGGGTTGATATAGGGGCCTTCCAGATGGGTGCCGATCACCTTGCTGTAACGGGCGGTTTTCGCGTAGTCGGCGATGGCGGTCAGGGAGGCGGCCAGGGTCTCCTCCGCCAAGGTGAGGGTGGTCGGGGCGAAAGAGGTGCAACCCTCCTCCAGTTTGGCCTTGGCGACCGCCACGACCGCGCCGTCCGTCTCGTCGGTGATGTCCATGCCGGCGGCGCCGTGGGTGTGGATGTCGATGAACCCCGGGACGACATACGCGCCCTTCGCGTCATAGGTCCAGTCGGCGGCCAGCGGCTCGTCCGCCGCCGCGACACGCGCGATGCGGGTGCCTTCGATAAGGATCGCGGCGTTGGGCAGATCGCACTTCGGGCTGATGACATGGGCGTTACGGATCAATCCGGTAGACATGGTGAAACTCCTTTTCTGTGTGTTTAAGGTCGATGGGTGATGCCGGCTTGGCCCGCGTCACCTCCATCGTTCCTCCTCTTTCGGCAGAGTGATTACAGAGTGGATAATATAGCGCAACGCGGGAAACAAGTCACGTTTAAGATGAGGTCTTGAAGAAGGTTATGGGGTTTGACCTTCGGCCGCCGACGTGAGCAGGACCATCTCGCCGGGAGCGAGGGTGAGCGAGACTTTGCGGCCCTCGACCGTGAAACCGGTGAAGGGTTTCCGCCCGGAGGCGTCTATCGTCCATCCCTTAATCCCGCCCGTGAACGCCACCTCCCGCGGCGCTGTCCACGTTTTCGCGTTGCAGCCCTTCTCGGAAAAGGCGATGACCGCGCCCTCGCCCAGCCACACGGCGGGAATGAGCACATCTCCGTCCTGCGCCAAAATGTTGCCATCCTGGGCGACGCTCAGCGAACGGGCTTTCCACATGGTCTGGATGCCGTCTTCGAACACCCCGATGCTCCCGTCCTTGCCCTCGACCAGCGCTTTGCGGGGGAAACGGTTCAGATACTGGCAGATGAGCGCGGTCTTGCAGAATTCACACTTGAAGATGTCCAGCGCCTTCCCCACATCCCGGTTCCTGTAGAAAATCGACTCGCCATTCACGTTGTCGCCGAACGCCCGCACGGCGCAGTCGCCGCCGCACGCCTGGGACGCCCGGAGCGAGAGGGCGTGCGCGCGTGAGCCGAAGTGCCAGAACATCGGGAACCAACCCTCGCCCAACCCGCCTATGTCCATATCGGCGCCCTCCGTCGTCACGTCAATCCCCTTCGAGTCGAAATACGCCACGATCTTCTTCTTCGTCTCGGTGTCCTGTTCCTTCGTGAAGCCGTGCCAAGGGCTTATCGGTGACTGGAACCGTATCCTCACTCTTCCGCCCCCGGCGTCGAAGGGGACCGGCGCGGCGTTGTGGAAGGCATCGACATGTATCGTGCCGGCATCGGCAATCGGAAGAAGCGAACAGAGACGGTCGATCCGTTTCTGGAGAAGCCCTTTCTCCCATTCGGCGGTGTAGCTGATCTTCCATCCCCAGTCGCCCATGACATACTTGCCGTCCTTGTCCTTCGCGAGTACGTCCTCCTTCGCGTATTCGGCGAAAAGCGGGCTGTCGTCGAACGCGTCGAAGAGGTTGATGTGCAGGCTGACCGCGGTGTGGTATTTCTTCGCCTCACGCATCAGCCAGCGGATACTGTCGAGCGGATCCTTGTCGCCCGCGCGGGCGATGCTCCTGTTGCCTTCGAAAAAGGCGGGATACTTGGAGTCGTGTCCGTTGTACTGCCAGCCGACGAGATAGACGATCTTCGGGAGGCCGAGGGTGATGGCGTCCATGCCTTTTATGGCCTCAAGGGCGGTTTCACAATCCATACAGACGGTCTGCCGCCCGTTGTCCCGGAGTTTGAAGTGCCCAAGATGGTCCTTGTCGAACTCCGCCTGCGCGAGAAAAAGCTTCGTCACGTAGGTTTGGGAGTAGTCATGGCGCGGAGTTATGCGCCACGTGAACGGCACCTGCTTGAAAGGTGTCGTCTGTGTCGGCCCTTCCAATGTGAAAACGGTCTGGCCCTTGTCCCCGTGAAGGATTTCGCCTGAAAGATCGAACACGGTCAAGGTTCCCAATGCCACGATAAGCCCCGTTACTCTCTTTATCCGCATGGTTCTCCCCCTCAATACCCGATTTTGTCGCATCCGCCGTCACGGCGAATGGAGCCGGACGCTGTTCCACCTAAAAAGCGAAGCCATTATAGCGCAAAGCCGCCTCGAGACGAAGTTCTAAACACGGTTTTTGGCGGGCACATCTGGAATATTCCCCATGAGTGGGGTGCTGACGCGCGACCACGAAAAACGGCGAAAGGTGTTTTTTTGTCCCGAAATGCGTTTTTCCCTTGCAATCCCGTGCCGGGTTTGGTAATGTGTTCGCCGTTTTCAACACATGGGGAAGTAGCTCAGTTGGTAGAGCATCACGTTCGCAACGTGGGGGTCGAGAGTTCGAATCTCTTCTTCTCCACCATATTTCAGTTGAGCGTTTCGTCCATGTCCGGGTGAAACGTTTTTTTTATTTCATCCTGCGATCCGGAGGTTAAGACATGAAACGGATAATGAACAGGATTCAGGTTTTCCAGCTTGCCTGCTTGGCCGTTCTGGCGGTGTTTTGCGGCGGCTGTTACTTCACGTTGATGACAGCAACCTTTGGGGGTTGGGTGACGGGCCCGGGGGTTCACCTGGAACGGAAGATGATCTGCTCGTCGGTTCGTTGGATCGTGTGACAGCCCCCGTACAGGGGGCTTTTTGTTGCCGGTTTTCTGGTTTATGCGTGGGTTGTTTGGGTTGATGATCAGATAGGCTTGGGAGCTGTGCAACGTCGGTTTTACCGGCGTCGGCGTTCGGAGATGGAAGAAGTGCGGACCGCTTTTGCACAGAATCCCGAAATTTTATTCTCGGATGCCCGGTTTTTCTCTTCGGAGAACACCCCCCAACGGGAGGTGCTGATTGACTTAATAAGTAAACGTGGCGGCGATCTCTCGACTCAGCAGGTGGTTTCCGTCACATGGCTGGTCATGGGGAAGCCCGGGCTTCTCCCTACATTCGCGCCGTTGTGTAAACGTCCGGAGCTGATGGATGTCCAACGGAAATGGTGCACCACGCGGAAATGCCTCGGCACCAGCGGCTGTGGTGCCTTGAGCGTTCGTTGGAATGGGGTGAAAAAGCTGTCGTGGACCCACTTCTTCACATCACGGAAAATCCCGCGCTGACGACTTCGGAACAGGATCGGATTTTGGACTTTCTCTCCTCCTGGGTCCCTCCGAATGAAGACCATGTGCCGAGTCAGCTGCGCTCGCTTCGCAGTAAGTGGGAACAGGAAAGGAGGGAAAGGTAAAAACGTGCGGTTGAGCGTTTAGGTTGAGTGTTGAGGGTTGGTTGGCATGAGACGTGAGACATGAGACGTGAGGATGACTTCGGACATCAGACATCAGACTTCCGTTTCCTTATCTTTTCATTTTTCATTCTCACTCGTCACTCTTTACTCTTCCCTTCTCGCGCCATTTGCGCATCGGGACACCGTAGGTGCGGCGGAAGAGGTTACGGAGCGCGTTCGCGTTGGCGAAGCCGCAGCGGCCCGGAATCTCCGAGAGCGGCACGTGGCGCTGGCGCAGGAGACGGATGACGGCGTCGAGGCGCGTGCGCGTGAGCGTCTCGCCGATCGTCTTGCCCGTGATCTGCCGGAACCGGAGGTCGGCCAACCGGCGCGAAACGCCGAGGTGCGCCACAACGTCCGCCACGCTCGCGCCGTTCGTGGCCTCGCGCGCGATGAAGGCGCGGGCGCGGCGCACGAGATTTTCGGACGGCGCGAAGGGATGCGTCGATTCACGCGCGACGATGCCCTTGACCGAGCAGGGGATGATGCGCGGGGCGCAGGGGCGGCGTGCGTTCATCATGCGCGCGAGTTCCCGCGCCGCCTTGAAGCCCTGGTCCTCGAAGTCCGGCAGGACACTGGAGAGTGTCGGCGATGGGTAGTCGCAGAGTAGTTCATCGTTATCGACGCCCAGCACGGCGACCTGTACGGGGATGTCGAGATTGCGGTCGTGGCACGCCTCGATGACTTGGCGCGCGCGGAAGTCCGAGGCGGCCATCACCGCCACGGGACGCGGCAGACCCTCCAGCCATGCGCCAAGCGTATGCGCGTCACCGCCGGGGAAGACTTGACACGACGCCCCCTGGCGGGCGATCTCGCGGCAAAACGCCGATTTGCGGCGGCGCGACCACCCTTCGTCGTTGATCGCCGGCACGAAGGCGAACGTGCCGATCCGCCCCAGACCGGAAAGAAAGCGCGCCCCCCGTACCGCGATACCGTCGTCATCCGTCCAGGCGAAGGAAATGTTGTGGCGGCGCGTCTTCAGGACGGGGGAGTCCAGATCAAGCGCGACAATGGGGAAGGGCGCCTCCACCAGTGCCTCGACCGTGCCGGGCGATCCTTCCACACAGGTGATCAGCCCGTCGATTCCCTCATTGACGGCGGAGGTGACAACGCCGGGTGTCAGTTCGTCTGGCGTCTGAAGAAGACGGATGTCCCAGTGTCGGTCATACCCGAGAAAACGGAAGATCCCCATGAGCTGGTTGCGTCCGGACGCGTCTGTCATCTCCAGCGCCACGATGACCTTGCGTCTTTTGAATGTCCGTGCCATGGTGCGCACTTTACCACGGTCGCGGGAGCGGGCGCAAGCGGATAGTTTGCTTCACCATGGTCAAACGCGCATCTTATGCCGCTCTTGATGCGGCCTCGCCGCATCAAGAGCGGCATAAGATGCGCCGGAAACGCGTCTGGAAGGCGCCTTGGGCTACGCATTTACCATGTGTTGCCCGAACTGTGAATTATTGATTGCCTGAAAAATGAACCCTTGGCCTTGACGGGCGGGAGAGGGTGTGAGACAATAAAACTATACTCTAAATGGGCGAGTTTTTGTTGCAGGAAAGGAACTGACATGAGAACATCGGGAAGTCTTTTTGTAATCGGCGCGGTGGCGGTGGCGTTCACGGCTTCGGCGCGCACGGTTTTTGACGCGGGCAAGGCCCTGCGCCAGAACTGCCAGAGCGGCACATACGCCAACCCCTACACGGATGCGAACGGCGGTGTCTGGTCATACCATTTCGCCTCGGATGGCTCGCCGTTCTCGGTACAGGGCGACTACGCAACCCATGCCACGCGGGGCGACGGTCAGGTGGACGGCTGGCGCAATAACGATCCGGACTACTACCCGATCATCATGGTGAATATGACGGGGGAGACGTGTTCGATGGTGTTGTCCGATCTCGGTACCGCCGATAATCTGGTTGAGGCGGATGAGCTGGTTATGCATCCGGCCCCCAGCGGCAACTCTTACGCCGTGCTGCGTTTCACCGTGCCGGAGGATGGATGGTATTCCGTTTTCACCTCGTTCCATGACCTTGAAGTGTGTGATTCGGGTTATTCGTCTGGCGTGGACGTGCATGTCACGCTCGGTTCGGAGGCGGAGGGCGACACCGAACTGGTGAACATGCTTGTTTCGTTGGAGAACAGCGGCACCTGGGGCGGGACCCTGCCCCGGACCCAGCGGTTCGACTGGCAGATGCCGGTGCGCTACCTGACACAGGGCATGAGACTCCAGTTCGCCGTCGGCTCCCACGGCTCGCATCCCGGTGACGGGACGGGCGTGAAGGTCCTTATCACAAAGGAAGACGAGGGCCGGTTCTACGATTCGGGCGCCGCCATCGCGGAGAA
>DBXN01000006.1:15337-16806 GCA_002309585.1 Verrucomicrobia bacterium UBA1211 | reverse complement strand
TGGCACATGAAGCGGCAGAAGCTTTCAGCCCGCCCCACGACGAGGTGGGACGAGCTTATGACCGTGAGATAGGAGTGCCACAAGGCCGCGACGGAAGCCCTTGGTACGCTCACGCGCGTGGGGCGGTGGTTGGCCGCCCAAACGGTAAAAACCCGACACGCGGCAACGTGGCGGGCTTGTGTGGCGAAGCAGACGATGCATGAAGCAGCGTTCGCCGCTGGCTCTCAGATTACCATTTCACCTGCTCTGGAAGAATCGTGCCGTCGGAAGCATTGACGCTTCCGGGCGCGGCGGCTACATACTGGACGCAGAGCATTGTGAGAGGCGTCGAACCCGTGTTGCGGACGGTACGCTTGCCGGCGGGCGAGACGCGAACGACCGAGCCTTCCCTGACGGGGATGTTCGTGCCGTCGACCTGATATTCGCCTTCGCCCGAAAGGAAGAAGTAGAGTTCTTCATGCTCCTTGTGCGTGTGGTAGAAACCGCCCTCCGTGCCTGGTGCGAACACCTGCAGCGAGAAGTCTGCGCCGCCGGCCTTGATTGCCGCACCGCCAAACACCTTCCCCGGAATCTTGACTTCGGGGCCGAGTTCCAGAACATAGTCCTTAATCTCCGAAATCGGCCCGAGGTCGATTGCCGTCGCGTTGGCGATATCCGCCGTTGTCTTTATCTCCTTCATCTGATTGTCCTTTCTTTGTTATTTCTCAAGGCTCACCAGAACCTTGTTCAGAAGTCGCTCAAGCTTCTCGCCCCCGGTTTTTCCAATCGGGGCGTAAACCATCGAAACGAGCTTGCTTGAAATACGCTCGAAGTCCTCTTTCAGCGCCTCGCCCCGCTCGGTCAGAACAACGACCTTGGTCCTCGCGTCATCGCCCGACTTTGCGCGGCGCACAAAGTCCATCGCCTCCAGCTTGTCCACCAGCACCGTCGTCGTCGCCTTGGTGCGATGGGCGAACGCGGCGAGCTCATGCATTGTCGCCTCCCCCTTCATGAACAGAAGAGCAAGAACATCCCCGTGCGATGGTGCAACGCCGGGCAGTCCCGCAGAGGCGAGTTCTCCGCGCAGCCATTTCTGGGTCAGTTCGTGGATTCTGCCCATCAACATCACAGCATCGTGTTTCATGGCGGCGTATTATAGTTAGATGTCTAACTTTTGTCAAGGGGGCGGACGGAAATATTTTTAGCGCAGCCTATACGCGAAAAGCCCGACACGCGGCAACGTGGCGGGCTTCTGGCGCAAGGTGCGGAACTGGCGCGTCAGACGGCGCAACGGAGGGCGTTCCATTCGTCGAGCTTCAACCAGAAGGCGTTTCCATGACGCTTGATGGACTTCTTCGCCCTGCGGCAGATTCCCTGCATCCTGTTCCCGACCTCGATTATGACCTTGAGGGCTTCGCCGACGCCGTTGAGGAAATAGGGCATGGTCACGAAGTTCACCCTCGTCCCCGCCTCCGCGATGTCGCCGATGT
>DBXN01000006.1:0-15303 GCA_002309585.1 Verrucomicrobia bacterium UBA1211 | reverse complement strand
CGCCACGCGTGAGCGCTGGGAGAAACGCCGCGCAAAGCGACGATAGAGACAGGAACGGCAAAAGCCAAAAAGGCCGAGTGTGTCACTTGCACACTCGGCCTTTTTTTCGTCATAAAAACTTCTCCCTTGCACCTTGCGACGGAGAAAAATGGGGTGTGACGAGGGGGGGTGTGACGGGGTCACACCCATCAACCCCGTCTCACCCTGGAGAAGTTTTTATGAAAGGCCGGAATGCGGAAACCCCTTGTATATTGGGGATTTTTCGGGAGTCGCCGGATGATAAAATAAAGGGGAGAAGCGAACTTCTCCCTTTCGGCATCGTGGACTGGTGGGCGATGAGGGACTCGGACCCCCGACACCCTGGGTGTAAACCAGGTTCTCTAACCAACTGAGATAATCGCCCGTTAGAAAAATGTGGCATCATTGTGCCGATTTTGCCGCCGGAAGTCAATCGGAATCCATACGGCTTTCTCTTGATTCAGCGCCCCGAAATTTGGTAAAATAACGGCATTTGTTGGAGGTTTTGGTGATGCGGTTTTTGAAGGAGATTTGGAAGGGGCTTTTTAATGAAAACCCGACGTTCCGTCTGGTTCTCGGCATGTGCCCGACGTTGGCGGTGACGACATCGGTCGAGAATGCGATCGGGATGGGTTTGGCGGCCACGTTCGTGCTGATTTGCTCGAACATGGTGATTTCGTCGTTGCGCCGTCTCATTCCCGCCGCCGTCCGGATTCCGTGCTACATCGTGGTGATCGCGGCGTTTGTGACGACGGTCGATCTGCTGATGCAGGCCTATCTGCCGGCGCTGGCGGAAAGCCTCGGCATCTTTATCCCGCTGATCGTGGTGAACTGNNACTGCATCATCCTCGGCCGGGCGGAGGCGTTCGCCTCGAAGAACGGCGTGGTTCTGAGCGCGGCGGATGGACTGGGCATGGGGCTGGGGTTCACCCTCGCGCTCTCCTGCATCGCGGCGGTCCGGGAGTTCATCGGGAACGGCTCGCTGACGCTCTGGGGACATCTGGCGTTGACCAACATCCACAATCGGGCGATGGTCCTTTTCATTTTACCGGCGGGCGGGTTTGTGACGCTGGGCCTGATTCTGGCCTTCATCAACCACGTGACGGCGCTGGCTGCGCGGCGGAAGGGGCTTGCGAGCCCTGAGCCGCTGGAGCTGGATTGCCGCCATTGCGCGTTGTGCAAGATCGGCGGGGAATCGGCGTAGCGGTGGAAATCCCTTTACTAAGAAAGCGAAAAAAGAATGAGCGAAGAGAATCAGACACCGGTTGTTGAGGAGCGGGGAATCAGCAACATCGACATCGAGCGGGAGATGAGTTCCTCCTACATCGATTACTCGATGAGCGTGATTATCGGCCGGGCGCTTCCGGATGCGCGTGACGGGTTGAAGCCGGTCCATCGGCGCGTGCTGTTCGCGATGAACGAGCTGGGGAACACCTCGAACCGTCCGACGAAAAAGTCCGCCCGCGTGGTGGGCGACGTCATCGGTAAGTACCACCCGCACGGCGATGTCGCCGTCTACGATACGATCGTCCGCTTGGCGCAGGATTTCTCGATGCGCTATCCGCTGGTGCAGGGGCAGGGTAACTTCGGTTCGGTGGACGGCGATCCGCCCGCCGCGATGCGGTACACCGAGGTCCGGATGGACAAGCTGGCCGAGGAGATGCTGGCCGATCTCGACAAAGAGACGGTCGATATGCTGCCGAACTACGATGAGACCTGCCTGGAGCCGAGTGTCCTGCCTTCGCGCATTCCCAACCTGCTGCTGAACGGCTCGACCGGTATCGCGGTCGGTATGGCCACGAACATCCCGCCGCACAATCTGGGCGAGCTGGTGGACGGCCTGACCTACTATATCGACAATCCGCGCTGCTCGATCGATGAGTTGATGCAGTATGTGAAGGGACCGGATTTTCCGACCGGCGGCATCATCTGCGGGACGCGGCAGATCGAGGCGATGTACAAACTCGGACGCGGGCAGATGACGGTCCGGGGCAAGGCCGAGATCGTGGAGATCAAGAACAAGACGGTCATCCTGATCACGGAGATCCCGTATGTGGTCAACAAAGCCGCCATGATCGAGAAGATGGCCGAGCTGGTCAACGGCAAGATCATCGAGGGCATTTCCGATATCCGCGACGAGAGTTCGAAGAAAGACGGCATGCGGGTGGTGATCGAGCTGAAGCGCGGCGCGATCGCGGAGGTCGTTCTGAACAACCTCTACAAGCATACGCAGCTGCAGACCACCTTCGGGGCGATCATGCTGGCGATTGACCAGGGCCGCCCGAAGGTGATGAACCTGAAGGATCTCTTCCGGTGCTGGGTGGACCACCGTTTCGAAGTGCTGACCCGCCGGACCCAGTTTGAGCTGAAGAAGGCCGAAGCGCGCAAGCATATCTTGGAGGGTTTGCTGATCGCGCTTGACCATCTTGATGAGGTAGTCTCGATTATCCGGGCGTCCAAAACGCGCGACGAGGCGAAGAGCCGTCTGATCGAACGGTTTGGATTCTCAGACAGGCAGGTGACCGCGATCCTTGAGATGCGCCTCTACCAGTTGACCGGCTTGGAGCGGGATAAGGTTCAGGATGAGTTCAACGCGATCTGTGTGCAGATCGAGTACCTCAACGGCCTGCTGGCCGATCCCCAGAAGATTTATGGGTTGATCAAGGATGATCTGAACGATCTGAAGGAAAAGTATGTGATCGGTAAGAAGATCGGTCAACGCCGGACGCAGATCGTCCAGATCGAGAGCGAGGTGAACATCCTCGACCTGATCGCCGATGAACCGTGCGTGTTGACGCTGAGCCACCGGGGGTATGTGAAGCGTGTGCCGCTGACGGTTTACCGCGAACAGCGGCGCGGCGGACGCGGGGTGACCGGTGCTACGGTGAAGGAGGAGGATTTCATCACGACGGTCTTCGTCGCCGAGACGCATGACACGCTGCTCTTCTTCACCAACAAGGGGCGGGTCTTCGCGGAAGGCGCGTTCCAGATTCCGGAGGCGCAGCGGACCTCCTTCGGGCGCCCGATCGTCAATCTCCTCAAGTTGCAGGAGGGCGAGCAGATCGCCGCCATGCTCCCGATCCGCGCGTTCGCGCAGGATGTCGATGTCTTTTTCGCGACGGAGAACGGCACGGTGAAGAAGACGGCGCTTTTCGACTACCGTAACATCAACTGCAACGGCATCCGGGCGCTGAACATCGATGAGAACGACCGGTTGATCCAGGTGCTTCTGACCCATGCGGGAGATGATGTGGTTCTGGTCACCGCCGATGGCAAGGGAATGCGCTTCAGCGAGAGCCAGGTCCGGCGGATGGGCCGCACGGCGACCGGCGTCCGGGGTATCCGTCTGGCGGAGGGGGATCGCGTGGTCGGTTTCGCGGTGGTCGATCCGACGGCGACCTTCCTGATCGCGACGGAGAACGGGTTCGGGAAACGGTGCGATTTCAACGACTTCACGCCTCACAACCGCGGCGGGCAGGGGATGATCGCCATCAAGGATGATTCGGGACGGAACGGCAAGGTGGTTGCCGCCTTTGCGGTGCAGGACGGCCAGTCCATGATCTCGATCACCTCCAACGGTCTGATGGTCCGTTCGCCGGTGACCGACATCCGCAAATGCGGACGTTCGGCGCAGGGCGTCCGGCTGGTGCGTCTGGACGAGGGCGCGAAGGTCGTCTCGGTCAGTATCGCCGACCCGGAGGAGGAACCGAAATCGATCGCCTCCCCGTCTTCCGAGACCCCGGAGAAGCCGGATAATCCGGAAACCCCGGATAATCTGGAAATTACGGGAAATCCCGAAACTCCGGAAATGCCCGAAGTCCCTGAGAATCCTGAGGGATAGCGATGAAGGTTTGGGTAACGGGTGCGACGGGTTTGCTGGGGCGTGAGGTCATGAAGGCGCTCCGGACGGTTCCGGGCTTGGCGGTGACGGGCGGATGCTGGTCGCGCCGCGCGCCGGAATGTGAACGGGTTGACCTTACGGATGTCTCCGCGACGGAAGCGTTCCTAAACCGGTTTCGCCCGGATGTGATTGTCCATGCGGCGGCGGAACGCCGTCCGGATGTCGGCGAGAACAACCCCGACCTGGTTCAGGCGTTGAATGTGGCCGCCTGCCGGACGCTCGCCCGGTGGTCCGCGGAAGCGGGATGCGCCATGATCGCGATCTCAACTGACTATGTGTTTGACGGGACGAAGCCCCCTTACGCGCCCGACAGCGAACCCCATCCAATCAACCGGTACGGCGAGAGCAAACTCGCCGGGGAGCGGGCGATCCGCGACGCGGGATTGGAACGGGGGTGTGTCCTGCGCGTTCCGATTCTCTTCGGGCCGACCGGAGACTGGGCGGAATCTGCCGTGACGATCCTCGCCCGGAAGATGCTTGACGCCTCTGCGGGCGTAACGCTTGAGATGGACAACTGGGCGATCCGTTATCCCACCTATACGACGGATGTGGCGGCCGTTTTGCGGACGCTCGTTCTCCGGGAACGCGAGGGGAAGGGACTCCGCGGGATCCAGCATTGGAGCGGGGATGAGCCTTTCACCAAATACACGATGGCGCGGGTGATGGCATCGGTTATCGGTTTCGATCCCGCGCGGCTCCAGCCCGTCAACGCGCCTTCGGCCGGCGCGCCGCGTCCCAAAGACGCCCACCTCATAACGACGGTGGAGGGCATCGCGAAGACACCCTTCGCCCAAGCGGTCGAACAGGTTTTGCGGGGCACCCCCAACGTGTAACCCTCACGCCTCCACGCATACCCCTTAACGCTCAACCCTCAACGCTTCTGGGAGTGTCGCTGTCCTAGAGCAGTTGTTCCAGCCCGATGCCGTGCGAAGCTTTCAGGAGGACGGTGTCGGTCGGGAGGAGGAGGGTACGGAAGAGCGGTTTCGCCTCGGCGGTGTCTGTGAAGGAGACGATCCGTTCCGGGGCAAAGCCGGCCTTCCGCGCTTCATCGGCGAGGTGGGCGCGGGAGAGGGGACCAACCGTAATCAGGAGGTCCAGCCCGATACCCGCGGCCTGCCGGCCGATCTCCCGGTGGAGCGGTTCGGCTTGATCGCCCAACTCCAGCATGTCGCCGAGAACGGCGACGCGCCGTCCGGAACAGGGATAGGAGGCGAGGGTCTTCAGGACAGCCGCCATGCTTTGCGGATTGGCGTTGTAGGCATCGTTGATGAAGGTGACGCCGTCCCGTTCGGTGACGGACCAGCGCATGCCCGGCAGGCGGAAATCGCGCAGGGCCGGGGGACAGGCTTCACCGGGGATGCCCATCTCCCGCGCGGCCGCATAGGCCAGGAGCATGTCCAGGATATTGTGTTCACCGGGAAGTCCGCAGGTGAGTTCAACCGTTTCGCCCGTCTTTCTTTCGGTGACGGCGACCCGTCCCGCGGCCACATCCAGACAGCGGCCGGCGTAGTCGGCGGCGGAGGACTGGAGTGAAACGGTTACGATCCGCGCGCGGGTACGGGCGGCAAGGGCGTCAAAGCAGACGGTCTCCAGCGGCAGGACCGCGAAACCGTCGGCGGGCAACACCTCGAACAGCGTTCCCTTCTCCTGCGCGATGCCGGCCTGGGTTTTGAAGTGTTCGATATGCGCGGTGCCGATGTTGGTGAGGATGGCGGCGTCGGGTTGGAGAATCCGGGCCAGATGGGCGATCTCTCCAAAGTGGTTGGTTCCGGTCTCAAAAACGCCGAACGCCGCGTCGGGTGTGAGGGAGAGAAGACTGAGCGGTAAGCCGATGGCGTTGTTCAGATTTCCTTTGGTGGCGCAGACCTTCCGCCCGTCGGCGGCGAGGAGGGCGGCGGTCATCTCCTTGGTGGTGGTTTTACCGGAACTGCCCGTCAGACCGATAATCCGTGTGGCGCATGCTGCGCGCCACGCGCGGGCCATCTCGGAAAGGGCGGATAGGGGATCGGGAACACGGATCAGCGGGGCGTCCGCCAGATCGGGCGGGACGGGCCAGTCTTCCGCCACCAGAGCGGCGGAGGCTCCTTGCGCGAGCGCCTGCGCGACGAAGCGGTGCCCATCCAGCCGTTCGCCCCGCAACGCCACATAGAGGTTGCCGGGCTGGAGCGCGCGTGTGTCTTGGGTGACGCCGTTACAGACGGCGGGAAGGACCGCCTGAACATGCCCGCCCGTCCACGAGACGATATCCGAAAACGCGAATGCCATTATGTTTCCTCCGTGTGGCGTTGCGATATCTTTTTCGCCTCTTCCCGCACGACATTCCGGTCGTCGAACGGGATGTGGCGGCCGTTGATCTCCTGCGTGGCCTCATGCCCTTTCCCGGCGATCAGGATGATCTCGCCGGGCTGGCATTCCGCCAAAGCGAGCCGGATGGCTGCCCGGCGGTCCGGTTCGACGCGGAGATCGGTACCGGCGGGAATGCCGGTGAGAATCTGGGCGATGATCGCGTTCGGGTCTTCGGATCGGGGGTTGTCGGAGGTGACGATCAGCCGGTCGGCGGCGGTGGCGCAGGCGCGTCCCATCAAAGGCCGTTTCGTGGTGTCGCGGTCGCCGCCGCAACCGAAGACGACGCTCAGCCGGGTCGGGCGCATCTCCCGAAGGGTCTCAAGCGCATGGGTCAATGCGTCATCGGTATGGGCGTAATCGACAAAAATGGCGGCGGGAAGCGGAGTTGTAATCCGCTCCAGCCGTCCCCAGCGTGGACGGAGGGTTTCCAGCGTCTGGGAAATGGTATCGAACGGGATGCCGACCGCGTGCGCCAGCGCGGCGGCGCAGAGCGCGTTGGCGATGTTGTGCCGGCCGGCGAGTTGGAGCCGGATGGGCCGCGAACACGCCGACGACCGGTCGTGCAGCGTGAAAAGGCAACCGTCCGCCGTGATCTGGATATGGGTGGCGTTGAGGTCCGCCGGGGTCTCGAATCCGCAGGTGATACCCCGGAGCGGCAGCGTCTTGATAAAGGCGGTCATCTCCGGGCCATACGGGGCGTCCAGGAACGTGACCGCAGGCGCGCCGGGGTTGAGACGGGAGAGCTGGACAAAGAGTTTCTGCTTGGCGGCGAAATAGGCCTCAAAGGTGTGATGGTAGTCCAGATGGTCCTGCGTGAGATGGGTGAAGATGGCGCCGGCGAATCGCAACGCCGCGATCCGTTGCTGGTCGAGGGCATGGGAGGAAACCTCCATGACGGCGGCGTCGCAGCCCTCTTTCACCATCTCACCCAGGATCTTCTGCAGCGAACAGGCGTCGGGTGTGGTCCGGGAAGAGGGGATGGTCCGTTCGCCGTATTCAGTCTGGACGGTGGTGATCAGACCGGTGTGTGCGCCATTTGCCTTCAGCAGTTCCGAAAGAATCCAGGCGGTTGTGGTTTTGCCGTTGGTGCCGGTGATGCCGTAGAGGGCGAGGTGTTCGCTCGGGTTTCCCGCCGTCTCGGCGGCGAGGATGCCCAGTACCTGGCGGGCATCGGTCACTTCGATGACGGGTACCGCCAGCCCGCGGATGGGCGCTTCCGCGACGACCGCCACCGCGCCCCGCGTGCAGGCGTTTTGCGCGTACCGGCTGCCGTTCTCATGCGTTCCGTTGATGGCCACGAAGAGCTGGCCGGGAAGGATCAGGCGCGAGTCGCACTGGACGCCGGTGAACGCGATGGCGGGCGGGTCGTTTTTCAGGAACGGTTGAACGGTTGCGATCTGTCTGATATCCATTTTTCCGGGTGACCTCTTTCGGTACCGTCTTATCGGGAAGGCGGGAAGGCTGCGTCCTGATCCTCCAGTTCGTCCGGCTGGTCCGGCGGGACCTCCAGATACCGCGCGGTCGATGCGGCGAGCCGGGCGAAGACCGGCGCGGAGACGAAACCGCCGGTGTGCTGCGGACGGGGGCGCTCAATTGTGACAAGAATGGTGAAAACGGGATCGCTGGCTGGGACGAAACCGACGAAAGAGGCGAAATAGTCGGTGTTGGAGTAACCGCCCCGGACCGCTTTCTGGGCGGTACCGGTCTTGCCCGCGACACTGTAGCCGGAGACGGCCGCCCGCTTTCCGGTACCGTCCGATTCCGTGACGCCCGCCAGCATTTCGCATACCTGTTTCGCGATGGCGGGCCGTACCGGATGGCCGATGATTTCCGGACGGGTCTGGCGAATGACCTCGCCGTTGGCGTTGACGATCTTATCGACCAGATAGGGGCGCATCATCACGCCGCCGTTCGCCAGCGCCGAATAGACCGAGACCATCTGCAGACCGGTCACGGCGATTCCCTGCCCGATCGCGATCCGGGTGGGGGAGAGTTTGCTCCACTCCTTCACGGGATGGAGGATGCCCTTCTCCTCGCCGGGCAGTTCGATGCCGAACTTCGATCCGAAATTGAAGGCGCGCAGGTAGGCGTAGAGTTTCTTGTCCCCGAGTGAGAGCGCCATTTTCGCGCAGGCGATGTTACTCGATTTTTTCAACGCCGTCGCGACGGTGATCCGGCCGGTCACATGGTCGCGCAACGGTCTGTTGGCGTAGTTCCAGGTCCCCTCCCCGACATCGATCAGGGTGTTGGGCGTGCCGAGCCGCTCGTTCAGGAAGGCCGAGACGGTGACCGCCTTCATGATGGAACCCGGCTCATAGACCGTACCGAGCGCGTAGTTCTGCCACAGCGTGTTGGGGACGTTCTGATAGTGTTCCGGCTCGAAATCCGGGAAGGTCGCCAGCGCCAGGAGTTCCCCGGTCTTGATCTTCTGGATGATGATCCACCCCCGCAACGCGTCGAATTTCTCGACCGTCTCCCGCAAAGCCGTCTCCACCTCGTACTGGATGTGGTGGTCGAGGGTCAGGTAGATGTCATGGCCGGCGATCGGCGGGGCGACGATCTTCCGGCGGTCGAAGATCTCGCGCCGGGTGGCGTCCTTCTCGCTTTCGATGATGCCCGAGACGGCGGAGAGTTCCGTGTTGAAGACCTGCTCGATGCCCGCGCTTCCGATACCGGCGTAGTTGACAAACCCCAGCACATGCGACATCCGGCGGCCCTGCGGATAACGGCGGATGATGATCTCATCCGCGCCGATGCCGCTGATGGTGTCCTTGCTGTCCAGAAGCGTTTTATAGATGTCGTCCCGTTGCGAGACGGCCAGTTTGATATGGCGGGATCCCGGACCCGTCGCGTGGAACTGCTCACGGACCCATTCGATGTCCAGATTGAGGTTCGTCGCGATCGCCTGCGCGATCACTTCGGGATTGTGATTGGTCTTGACCGACTGCGGATCAAGGAAGAACTGCCAGGCCGGCAGGCTGATCGCCATCGGGTGGTCATCGCCGTTCCGGTCAAAAATCCGGCCGCGTTTCCCCAGGATGGTCCGCCGGTAGGAGCGTTCGATCCGGGCGTGGTTGCCGAGATGGAGGTTGAACAGCTTTATCGCCTCATACGAGAAAACCCCCAACAGGCAGACGAAAACGAGACCGATCCGGAACGTCGGGGTTCGTGCCATCTGGGACACCATCTTTCGGATGGAAAAGGTGTCATTCGGGTCTTGCATGGCGAAGGGATGGGGGAGGGGCGGTTTATGGTTTGTTCCTCGCGACGTTGCCGTTTCCGGAGGGGTTCCGCAGGAACTTCGCGATCGAAAGTTGGTTCGGCAGGGGCTTTCCGCTGGCGTCCATTCGGACCAGCTGGTCGGCCTTGGGGTGTTCCATCACCAGGCCGTGCGCCAGAAGGGCGGCTTCCAGCTTCTCGGGCGTTTTGTTGGCGTTCCACCGCGCCTCTTCGCGCAGGTATTCGTCCTGAAGGGAACGAAGCTCCAGTTCCTTCTGGCGGATATCATCGCCCAGCGCGCCGCACTTCGTGTTCAGATGCCAATAGACGAGGAGAAAGGTCACGGACAGCACGATAATGCCCACAACGGTATACGAACACGGGAGAAACGACATCCTGGCGTTCTTCTTGTAACGGTTTCTCTTCGCTCTCATGTCCCACCCCTTTCTTTCCGGCCGGCTCCCGCGGGAGCCGCACAACGTTCAACAACCCTCAATTTGGCGGACCGGGCGCGCGGGTTGGCCGCACATTCGGCATCTCCCGCTTCCACGGGATGCCGCGTGACCCGCTCGACCGCCGGCTCGGCGCCTTCCCACTGTTCTCCCCCCTGCTGCAGGGAGACCCAGCGGCCCGCGTGCTCCGCGAAACAGCGTTTGACCGCGCGGTCGGTCAAACTCTCAAATGTGATCACCGCCATCCGTCCGCCCGGCTTGAGCAGCCTCAGCCCGGCTTCGAGCGCGCGCGTCAGATTCCCCATCTCGTCATTCACCGCCATCCGCAGGGCCTGGAAGACCCGTGTCGCCGGATGGCGCCTGCCGGACCGGCCGCCCACGGCGCGGCTGACGATCTCCGCCAGCTGCCCGGTCGTCGCGATCGGCCGCCGTTCCCGTTCCCGGACGATCGCCCGCGCCGCTTGGCGCGCGCGCGGTTCCTCGCCCCATTCGCGGAAGAGCTCCGCCAACGCATCCTCGCTCCACCGCGCGATCAGCTCCCGCGCCGATTCGCCCTGCGTCTGATCCATCCGCATATCCAGTGGACCGTCCGCCTGGAAGCTGAATCCCCGTTCCGGCGTGTCGAGCTGGTCGGAGGAAACCCCCAGATCCAGCAGGATGCCGTCAACGGCATCAAATCCGTTCGCCCGCGCCAAATCCCCCAACGCGCCGTGCGTGCCGTGGACCAGTGTCTTATGCCCCGGAACCGTCTCCAGCGTCGCCGCCGCGCGTGGAAGCGCCTCGACATCGCGGTCGATCCCCAACAGCCAACCCTTCGGTCCCGCCCGGCGGAGAATCTCGGCCGCGTGCCCCGCCCGGCCCAGCGTTCCGTCGATGTACCGCCCGCCCGGTTTTACGGCAAGCGATTCGACCGTCTCGCTCAGAAGGACCGGAATGTGCATCGCCCCTCCTCCCGTCAGAAGCCGACCATCTGGAAGGCGCTCAGCATCTCCTCGCCCTTGATCTCCTCGGTCTGCGGCGCCAGCGACTTCGGCCACAGCTCGATCCGGTCCAACGCCCCGAGCAGCACCACCTTCTCGTTACGGTCCGTCAGCCGTCCCGCCTTCAGAAGCCGGTCTGAGACGCGGATGCGCCCCTGCACGTCGAAAAACACCTGTTCGGAGTTTCCGCCGATATACCGCATCGCCTCCATTCGGCCAGGCGTGGTCATCGGCAGATCGCGGAGCCTCTGGACCATCCGTTCCATCTCCAGCGGCGGAAAGAGAATCAGCAGATTCCCCTTCTGCGGCGCGATCATGGCATACAGATATCCCGGCATTCCCATGATTTCCCGCCAGCAGGCGGGGATCGTGAGTCGCCATTTGGGATCCAGCGAATGCTCGAACGTCGCGACCAGGAGCCCCTGGACGTCCGAGCCTTTTGAGTACTGATTCCCTTTTTGGGTCTCTGCCATGCCTTTGACCTTTCGTGACACATTGAACCACTTTATGACACCAAAGGCAATACTGAATCCAAAAAAAGTTATCTTCAGGGGCGGCTAGCGTGAAACAGGGACGGTTTCCCCGGCAAATTTCCCCCAGATGCCGGGTTATTCCGGTTCTTGAACGATTTTTATGGGTGCACGAAATGGGGAACAGGGAATGGGGAACAGGGAACGGGAAGAGATCGTGCTCGCGCGTAGCGCACCCCAAAGAGCCGTTTCCACAAAACGTTCAAGACCCGTTATTCTGAAAAAAGCGCCAGACCGCCCGAATCCGGACGGTCTGGCGTGTGGAGAGGATGATTCGGTTACACGTTACCCGCAGATGAGGCGGATGTGCCTGATGCGGAGAGCGGAATGCGGGCTTTTGTAGTTGAAAAGGAGATTGCAGCTTTCCGGGAACGGTCGGTTCCCCGGCGGCGTGAAGGCGAAGACATAGCGGAGGGTGCCGGGTTTGCCGGGCACCGTCTGCACCTCGCAGATCCGGTTAGGGGAGTTACGTCCCTGCAGGGCGACCCGCCAGGCGCACCACTCGCCGTAGGGCTGGTCGCTGTCGATATCCACAACGAGCTGGTGGCGCTTGCCTTTCTCGACCTTGGCGAAAAGGTTGTCGGGCAGCCAGAAGGTGCCTTGTCCGCTCGGCGGCGCGAAACTGCCGTCCGGGGCGCGTTCAACCGTCTTGCCGTATTCGCTGAACCGCTGCGTATCCATAGGGTTGTCGCTTTCCCAGAGGAGTTTGGGCGGTTCGTGTGTGGCGGTGAAGGTACCGAAGGCGGGAGGGGTCTCGCGGTAGAAGAAATCGACGGGGGAAACCGCGACGCGGTAGGTCTCGCCGGGGGTGAAGAAACCGGTCGCCAGCGTGTGGTGCGATTGTCCCGTGCGGTCCTTCTTCGCCTTCCAGAACTCACCGAAAATGTCATCCTGCGTGAAGGACTCCCACTCGCCGTCCGCATTCTTGCGCTGGCAGCGGATGCGGTACATGAAGGAAGCGGGCCCGACCGTTGTCTCGGGGATGGTGATGGCATATCCGCTGACCGGTGTGCCGACCGGACGGACGGTCACGGCCGTGCCGTCGGCGAACGCGGGCCGCTTCTGGCGTTGCACCGCCACGCCGGGGCAGTAGGGCGCGTTCGTCGCGACGAAGGGGAGTGGCACGACCCACGGCGGACCGAATTCGGAGCCGTCCCGCACGTCATAGCGGTAGGCGACAATCCGATCCGGGAAGACATCCAGCACCAGTGCGCCGAAATTCGGTTTGGCCTGCGGCGGAGGTGTCGAGCCGGGTGCGAAGCCGCCCCAGGTCTGGAGGCATCCCGCGTTGATGGCGGTGAACTGGCCCTGCCAGATCTGGCGTTCGCAGGCGAGGGTACCGTGGACGTGGCCGGAGAGGGAGACGACCTGCGGGAAACGGTTCAGGATGTCCCGCAGAGTTTCGTTGCCCCATTGCCGGCTGTGGAAGGTCGTACCGGCGGGCGGCACATGATCGCAGACAAAGACCGGCTTACCGGGGTTCTCGGCACACACCCGTGCGATGGTCTTGGCGTACTCATCCCAGGTGGGGAAACCCTTTTGTCCGACACATTGCGTGGAGACGACAAACGGCAGCCCCTTCCACACAAAGTCGCAGAAAGGCGGATTGGGCGCCTGGATCTCTTTGCGCAGATTCTCAAACGCGGCGACATAATCGGTCTTGCCCCCGGTGTAAGGCTCGTGGTTGATCAGGTCATGCCAGGCGTAGATGAAGATTTCGCGGGGACGGGTTTCGGCTTCGGGATAGACGGTGTTGACCGTCTGGCGATAAAACCGGTAACCTTCCGGATAGTGGTTATCGGCGATGTCGCCGCAGTTGATGACCATCTCGGCGCCTTTCGCCTTGAAGAGCGTCAGCGCGGCTTTTACGCGGTTACAGCTCTCCAGCGTGGTCAGCACATGGGTGTCGGTCATCAGTCCGATGCGGGCGATGCGCCCGCTTTCGGGAACGCCCAGCGCGGGCAACACGCCGGTCGCCAGCATTCCGCCCAAAAAGTGTCTCCGCTTCATCTCCATCGTTTCCTTCTCCGCAACGCTCAACCTTTTTACCGCATAATCAGCAGGGTGCCCCTGTAAAGGATGAACTTCCCTGTGTCCGGACCGGACGCGTTGAAGAGTCCGGCGGTCGGCGGGACACCCTCGTTGCTCTTCATATCCCAGAGGGTGACCAGGTTGTTGTCGAGCCTGACGGGACGGTAGTTCCGGACGAGTTTGCCGTCCTGCCAGATCTTCAGCCAATAGAGCCGCGTCTTGCACGCGTAGGTCGCCTGCCCACCGACGTTGGCGGCGAAGAGGTAGAGGTTCATGCCCGTATCGAGATTCAGCGGGTCTGTCCGGTTCAGAATCGTCTCGCCGTCAACCTTCATCACCTGTTCGTCCGCCGAGAGGGAACAGTACACATGATAGGTGTGCTCGATCTGCGCGGGGATCTTCGGGTTTTCCCCTCCGTTCAGCGTCGCGGTCGGATCGCCGTTTTTCAGGTATTTGAACGCCCCGTATCCGAACGAGACGGAGTTTTTGGCAATGTGCCACATGTAGTAACGGTTGTCGACCGATGTGTTGGGACGCACACCGAGGAACTCGTCATCTGAATTGACTGACGCGGGCAACCACTGCATCTCGAACTCCGCCACCGTACCGGAACGCCCGATCACGCCGGTGTCGATGTGTTGCGTCCCGTCGGTCTCCACGTATTCCACGAAGGAGACGGGCCTCTCCGTGCCGCTCAACGGGAGAACCCTGCCGACGGAGGCGGAGGTCGCGGGGATGTCCCGCGTCGGCTGGAAGATCACGTCCGAAACGGCATCGTAGAGCATCACCAGCCCGTCTTTGACGCACGGCTTGAAATCGCGCACCAGCGCACCGTCCTGCCAAAGTTTCAGGGTGTAGCATCGCCCATAGACGGGGTAGTACGCATGGCCCCTTGTGGTGTTGCGGGCGAAGAGGCCGAGGTTGCATCCGGCGTCGATGGAGGCGGAGTTGTTCTTCTCCAGAACACGGACGCCGTTGAAATCGATCGTCTGCAGGCCCGCGTCATAGCTGATGTCGAAGGAATAACGGGTGTTTGTCGCCATCGTGATGTTCTTTGGGGTGACCTGTTCGACCAGATCGGTCGTGACGGATCCGTCCTCGTTCGTCGTTTCGACCTCAACCATCGTGACCAGGTTGGTCGTCGGGTAAATCCGTTGGCTGCCGTAGCCGGACCAAAGGTTCTTGTTGTTCTCGTGGATCATGTAGAAACGGGTGGCGTCGGCGTTGGAACCAACCGCGCCAAGGAACGTCCGTTCCCGGTATCCGTCCGTCTCCCGGTAGATGTCGTATTCTTCGGCGCTTGACCGCAGGGTCGTCCAGAGAAACTCGCCCTGCGCGCGGGTCCCCGAACGGGCGCGGATCCCGGTGTCGATCTGATTGTCGGCATTGGCCTGAATGTATTCCACGAAGTAGTCCGGCTTGCCGGGGATCGTCGGGCGGATGGTCTCCAATGTCTTCGTTTCGGGATAGAGGATCCGCTCCTCCACCGCGTCATAGAGCGCGATCTCGCCGTTCTTCATGCAGGGTCGCAGGTCGCGAACCAGTTGTTCCGCGCCGGTCCCGTCCTGTTGCCAGATCTTCAAGCTGTAGAGCTGGACGAAACTTTGGTTCTTCACGCTTCCCGCGACATTGTTGGCGAAGAGATAGAGGTTTCGGCCGGTGTCGATGGATGCGGAGGAGGTCCCGGAATAGACCGTCTCGCCGTTGACGGTGACGGTCTGGCTGCCGGCGCGCAGATCGCTCTGCACAAGGTAACGCGTTCCGGCCGTGTACTTGTGGGAGGCGTTCCCTTGGAAATTCCCGTACCCCAGCGACATGCCGTTGTT
>DBXN01000025.1 GCA_002309585.1 Verrucomicrobia bacterium UBA1211 | reverse complement strand
TCCTGAGAAATCGCAGATTTCGATGACCGTCCTGAGGAAAGGCCGGAAAGTCCAGCTGGTCCTCAACTACCGTGAAGACACGGAGAAGGAGATTGTGGAATGAAAAAGGTAATCGCGTTGTCCATCCTAGCCACGGCAGTCTGTCTCTTCGCCGCCGAGTCCCCCACCGCCCCCTCCCCGCGCGAGACGGCGGAGCGGAACAGGAAACTGGTCGAGAAATTCAGCGCGTCCATCTGTTCGGTCCACTATCTGATGAAACCGGATGCGGACGGCGAGATGCCCCACCTCACGATTCCGTATCACTGTCCAAACTGCGGGCAAACCCATAGCCGCCCCATCGGGGAGAACATTGAGAACGATCTGCCGTATGTCCAGCCCGCGTTTGTCGTCGCGCCGAATCGGGTCATGGCGCGTTCCCTCCCGATTCGCAGCGTATTCATTGACCGGATCATCGTTGTGATCGGCGAAAAGCGTTATCCGGCGAAGCCGGTTGAACGTTATCCCGACGCCTGCGCGGTCCTGCTGGAAACCGAGAAGCCGATGGAAGGGGTCAAGCCGATCGCCTTCGACGGCGACCCGAAAACCGCCAAACCCACCTACTTTTTCATCGTGGATGAGGACGGCCTGCTGGTTTCGGGGAACAAGCCCGTCTCGCCGAATATCCGCCATTACCTGAATGACGGCGGCAAGGATGTGGTTTCCGGCCTGGCCGACACGCTGGTAGTCGATGACCGCAACAACGCCATCACCCTCTCCTTCCTGGAGTCATACCGGGTCGGCGAGGACCCCTTCACCCCGCCCGCTTCCTGGAAACGGGTTGCGCCCGATGAGCAGGACCGGCAAGTGGAGGCGTTGACCCAAAGGATCGCGCGGTCGGTCGTGCCGATCCATCTGCATGTGGATACCAAAGAGGACTCCGAACCCCGGTACCGGCGCCATTTCTCCATCTCCTCCCACCGCGAAGGGCAAACGATCAGTGAAAGCGGCGATTCCGACACGATCGGCTGGGTGATGCCGAACGGCGAGATCCTTCTCCGGTGGACGGCGAGTGCCGATGCGCTTTATCGGCTCGACAAAATCGAGATCGCCCTCCCAGACAAGAAGCTTCCGCTTCAGTTTGTCGGTGCGCTCCCCAAACACGCCTGTATTGTCCTGAAACCCCAAAACGGGACGCTGCCGGAAGGCATCCAGCCCCTCGGCATCTATGACAAACCGATGACGTCGCTTTACCTCGACACCCTCTTTGCGGCATCCATCCGGAACTGCAACGGCGATGTCCGTATCCAACTCATGCCTGAGCGGATCACTTCGTTTGAGCGGATTCGCGGCGGGATCGTCATTCCTGACAGCGATAATGACATTGATGAACAACCGCTGGTTTCGGCAAACGGCGAGTGGATCACGCTTCCCGGTTCCCTGTGGATCGACTATGGAGACGAGTGGGACATGGAGGAAAACGCCATACCTGCGAAGACGGTTTGGAACGCCCTTTCCGCCAAGACCTACCACGCGCAGTACAAGCCGCGCGAAGGGAAGGACCGCAAGCAGATCGCCTGGATCGGCGTCGAGACGCAATCCCTCTCCCCCGAGCTGGCGCGCGAGAAGAAAGCGCTCGCCTTCCTGATGGCGACCAAGAGCGACGGCGCATTGGTCAATCGCGTCTATCCGGATTCGCCCGCCACAAAAGCCGGCGTCAAAGAGGGCGACATCCTCCTTTACGTCCGGCCCGCCGCATCCCAGAAAAGAATCAAACTTGAGGCGGACGATGATAATGACGGCATTGACTGGGCGGACTTCTTTGAGGCCCGCATTGAATCGGCGGACCGCGTGGGTGAAACGCCCTGGCCGAATCTGGAAGAGGGCGTCAACAAGGTCCTGACCGATATCGGAATCGGCGAAGAGGTGGTTCTCGCCTGGGTCAGCGACGGCATCAAGAAAGAGGCGAACGTCACGCTCGAGCAGATCCCCGTCCATTTCCAGACCGCGACCAAGGTGAAGAACAAGGAGCTGGAGATGATCGTCGCGGACATGACCTTCGAAGTGCGGGGATTCTTCCGGATGGATCCCGACATTTCGGGTGTGGTCATCACCAAAGTGAAGAACGGGAGTCCGGCCTCCATCGCGGGCCTGCACCCGCTGGAGATTATCACCAAGGTCAATGACACGCCGATCAAAGACGCCAAGCACTTCCAGACGCTGGTGAAGAACACGAAGGATCTCACCTTCACGGTCCGCCGCCTGACGGCGACGCGGATCGTCCGCATCCAGCTCGATGAGAAGTAAAGCGAGGAGGGTTGAGCGTTGAGCGTATCCCCCTCTTTTCACTCGTCACCCGTCACTCGTTAACCGTTGAGGGTTTCATTCTGGAATTCTGAAATGATGGAATTATGACATTAAGCCATTATGGAATTTCACTCTGCCACATTTTCATAATGCCATAATGTCACATTGCCATATTCACTCTTTAACCGTCACCCCGTTGCGGCCCAAATGGCAGTCTTGATTTTAAAGTTGCGATTTGGCATAATTATATTTCATCTTTTTCACGGTATGAAACGGATATGAACATTCCATTTTTTCACCCAAAACCGGTGGTCCGGGCGAGGCCGGAGCACTGCATCTCACGCGCGAACATCGACCCGGACGCGCTGAAGGTGTTGTATCGGCTGTCCAGCGCGGGGTATACGGCCTATTTGGTCGGGGGAAGCGTGCGGGACCTGCTGTTGGGCCGGACGCCGAAGGATTTTGATGTCGGAACCGATGCGCGGCCATCCGATATCCGGCACATCTTCCGGAACTGTTTTCTGATCGGCCGGCGTTTCCGTCTCGCGCATATCGTGTTCGGCAAGAAGGTCATCGAGACCAGCACCTTCCGCCGTCAGCCGGATAACGTGCCCGATGAGTATGCCGGGATGTATCAGCAGGAGGACAACACTTTCGGAAATCCGGAGGAGGACGCCAACCGGCGCGATTTCACCATCAACGGCCACTTCTACGATATCCAGAACTTAGCGATCATCGATTACGTGGGCGGGTTGAAGGATCTTG
>DBXN01000138.1:15605-21632 GCA_002309585.1 Verrucomicrobia bacterium UBA1211 | reverse complement strand
GGTGTCCGGCATTATGACGAATTGCGTCGTTGACTTTAACCTAGGGGGAGCGTTTACTGAAGAGCAACTTCAAGGTATCTTCATTAACCGTGTTTGCGCCCCATGGATCCAAACCATCATGCTGTCTGACAGATCCAGTCCAATCCCGGTTACGCTTGAGGCCTGTAGGGGAAGGGAAAACACGCGAATCCTCAGCAGAACAAAAGACGGAGTCCGGACACTCGTTTCAGCCGATTGGGCGCTTCTGCTGTTTGACCGAGAACGCCTGTCTTTTCTTCTAATGGACTGGCGTGACGAACAATACTGGGGCGAGGGGTTGAAGGATATGCTGGTGCTTTCCGGGGAACTTCCCGGATTGATATTCCGTGAGGATGAAATCACGCCTTGGCGAAGTTTTTGAGAAATGATGCCTTCCTTATCCGGAATTAAGTTATCCAATTTTTCAGCGTCTCCGCGCCTCCGCGTGAGATACAAACCGTTTTTCTGGAAAGCGTAACAGGGGAATTAAGGCCCGCGCGGACAAGAAAAGTTGTTTTCAACCATCATGTCCTTTGACGGGGAACGGGCTGGAAGCGTCCTGTCCGGAACGAGCTGGAAGCGTCCTGTCCAGAACGAGCTGGAAGCTCGTTTTACTATCCGCTTCGGCCTTTTTTACGCTTGCGCGGGGGATGGTGTTACGAGTAAAATGTATTTACTCAATGGATCAGTGTCTTTTTTCGGGATATGGATCCGATGTTGAATTCCCTCCAGGAGATCGGTTGAAATGAATAAGACAGTTTGGATGTGCTTTGCGGCCAGTGCGGCCCTAACCCTTTCCGCCGCCGTTCCGGAAGACGGAGGGGTTTGGACCATCGGGACGGGCGAGACAGAGACGTTGTCCGCCGGGGCGACGATTGCCCAGCTTCTTAACGATGGGGTGTTGACGCTTGATAACGGCGCCGCGCTCTCCGTCACCGGCGCGGTTGTCAACATGGTCGGAACGGGGACCGGGAAGAGCGGCGAGATCACGATCAAGTCGGGCGCCTCTCTCGCCTCGACGGGCACAATGACAGGGACGCCCGACAACTCGCAGGGGTTTGCGCTCGGCGCGGCCGGCGGCACCGGTACCGTTACGGTTGAAGCGGGCGGTTCGCTCACGGTGACGGGCGGGCGGCTCTTTTTCGGACGCAACGGCGGCGGTGACTTCCGGGATCTCCTTTCAAGCGGTACGATGAATGTCTTCGGCACGGTCTCGGCGACCTACACCGAGTGCGGGGCGTGGTATCCGCAGCCCGTGGCCGCTGATTACGGCACCTATGTGGTCGGGAATCTCCCGGTCGTCGGCACCATCAATCTGGAGGAGGGCGGCGTTTTCGAGACGGGCCATTTCCAGCTCGATGATTTGAGCCGCACCGTCATCAATTTTAAGGGCGGCACGCTGCGCGCGCTGCGCCATGATGACTCGTTCATGGGAGTCAGCGCCTCATTCCTCTGGAACATCGCGGAGGGGAAGAACCTTATTTTTGATACGCAGAACTTCCACATCCGCATCCTGCCCTCCACGGTCCAGCCGGACTTCTTCCAGATCACGGGCGCGGGCGGGCTCGTGAAGAAGGGTTCCGCCTATCTGCAGATTTGCCTCCAACCCGAAGTCAACACTTTCACCGGCCCGATCCTCGTGGAGGAGGGGACACTCTCCATCGGCCGGCCGCTCGCAGAGGGCCAGACGGTCTATGTGATGAACGGTGCGCAGTTTTATCCCGCCGCCCCCAGTGACTTCGCGAAGATCACCTACGCGAATCCGGCGGATGAGCCGCAGGGAGGCATTTATGCGGTGTAGACGCGTCTTTATGGCGGTCTCGACCTCGTGGGGATGTCGCCCAAGTATGTGACCGACCAACTGGCTGGCCCGATCTGGGGATGGGGTGCCGAAGTCCACGGCGAGATCACGCATGCGGAGGATATCAGCCTTGACCATCCCTTCGGCCTCGTGGGGCAGCAGGGCTATCAGTTGGGCTTTTACGAAACCGGGCTTCAGGATTTGCCGCTTGCGCTTTCCGGCAGGGGGATCTTCGTCTTCAATGGTAACCGCACCAACACGGTTGACAACACGATCACCTTTACGGGGACGACCACATACGAGCAGAACGGCAGTTTCAACATACTGAGCCAGAATGGCGAGATGCCGGTGATGACCGTATCCGGTCCGGGTACGTTCAAAACCGGAAACCTCCGCGTGGGTCTTGAGGGCGGCGACGGCAAATTGGTTTTGAAGGACGGTGTGAACGTCTCTGTGAACGGCGCGCTCCGCATCGGGAGCAACGCCAGCGGCGACACCCGCCAGACGGTGAGGGGCCGGGTGGAGATGGAGAACGCCACCCTCGCGACTTCCGGCGATGTGAACTTCGCGCCCAACGCCCTGGTCAACGGTAGCGACCTCACCACGGTGCTGAATGAACTGGAGTTGGGGTCTGGCGCCGATTTGAGGGTTGGAGCGCGTATCACGCGGAACGATGACGCGCGTTCACGCATCATCTTCTCGGGAGGGAAAATCTCGCCGCAACAGAACTATGCTGATTTCTTCTATAACGGGCAGAACGGGACGCTTGAAATTGAGGCGACGGCGGGGTATGATGCGAGTCTCAACATCGGCCCGTACAGCGTCGGCATGTTCGACAACCATACCCACCTCTTCGGCGACGGCGGGCTTGCGGTCATCGGAAGCGCCAGCAATCCCATCGGTGTCTTTACCCTCGGTAAGCCGGGATTGAGCGATTTCGAGGTTAGTTACAAGGGCGATACCACAATCACAGACGCCACGCTGAAACTGGGCGTGCCGTTGCCCGAAGGCAGCATCGTTTCGGGAACGCGCGCGACGCTCGATATCGGCGGATTCACCGTTGATTCGCCGGTGGGCGATGTGAAGGTCAAGGGTCCGGGTACGGTCGTCGTCGGACGTGACAACGCGGATGTGGCTTTCAGCCAGCAGATCGAGGGTGCGCAGCTCCTGAAGGTCGGCACCGGTACGCTCACGCTCGACTCGGCGCTCAACGGCGGCGCCCTGACCGTCAGGGAAGGTTCCGTTACGGTCAAGGGGACGGCCTACTCCAGCTACCGGTTCAAGGTTGAGGATATCAAGGGACCTTATGACGCGAACGGCGTCAACTCGATGCAGCTCGCGGAACTGATCCTCCTGTGCGGGACCACGGATGTAACGCGCCCCTACAAGGCGGTCTCCTTCGACTCGACGTCGGACACTAACGGCACCACCTATCCGGCCAACGAGGCGCCGGGGAATCTTGTGGACGGCAATATCGGCACCAAGTGGCTCGATTTCCGGGCGCATCCCTCCCGTTCCGCCACCGACCGCGACCGCGTCTGGTTGCGGATCGACTACGAAGAGCCTAAAATCATCACCGGCTACACCTGGATCACCGCGAACGACACCCCTGGCCGGGATCCCGCCGGATGGCGGTTGCAAGGCAGCAATGACGATGGCGCGACTTGGACAGATCTCGATGTGCGGTCGGGTTTTGTGGCGACCGCTTTGCGGTTTACCACGGCTGATTTCTTCCCGGCGGGCGGTTCGTTCGGCCCCGACTCGCTCGTTACCGTCGAGCCGGGTGCGACCCTGCTCGTGGACGGCGGCATCGTTCCCGTCTCCGCGCTCGAAAACCACGGCACGGTGGAATTGCTCAACGGCGCGACACTCACGAGCGACGGCGGTTATCTGAACGGCGCGGTTACCGGCTCCGGATCCGTTGAGGTGACGGGAGGGACAGTGACGTTGGTCGGGGAACCGGCCTACACCGGCGATACGCATGTCTCGGGCGGCGTTCTCAATGTGGGCGTGGGGAGCGAGCCTCCCGTCACGCGCGGTTTTGACGGCAGGTTCTTCCGGCTCACCATCCGGCGCAGCAACGGCGGAAACGGCTATGAGAACGGCGTCTATAACATACAGGCCTCCGAGTTCCAGCTCTACAACGAGGCGGGCGTGATGCAGAATAAGGGGCTCATCATGCGGGGTGTCGGTCTCGCGGCGACAGCGCTGATCACCAATTCGTTCACCTGCGCGACGGAGTTCGCCACTCCGACCGCCACAGAAGGGGTGGAAAAACTGTTTGACGGTGACCTCACAACGAAGTGGTATTGCTCGGATCCCATCAACGGGGCGGTGCCGAATTACCACGTGATCACGATGCGGCTCGCGGATGAGGCCGAGTTGCCCATCACCAGCTATAATTTCTTCACCGCGAACGACCATGTGCGCCGCAGTCCCAGCGAGTGGAAGCTGGAAGGCAGCCGCGACGGCGTCATCTGGGAGGTGCTGGATGAGCGGTACTGGGCGCCGCATACCCCCTATGATGTGAAGGGGAACTACAGCGCCGAATCCGTCCAGCGAAAGCCCTTTAACAACGGCGTCAATTATACGTTCGAGCCGTTGGAGCGGCCGGTCTCGTTCCCCGGCAAGTTCCTGCGCTTCACCTTCAAGAAGACGGTGGGCGACACGATGCTCCAGTTCTCCGAGCTGATGCTTTTCAACGCGCTTGGGGAAAACGAGGCTTTCGGGTTGACGATGGCCGCCGACGCGACGCCGGCGGCGTCTCTCCAGCCGGGCACCTTCAGCCGGGGCGGCAACTATAGCGTGGGGAAAGTGACGCAGGATATGGATATGCTTTTCGACAACGAGCCTAACACCAAACTCTGCGCCAACAACAACGATATGAACGGCGATGCCTCCCGTTACCGTATCGTGACGATGCGTTTGGCGGATGAGGCGCTGCCGGTGAACGGTTATCTGCTCGTCACCGCCAATGACAACCTCAACCGCTCGCCGTGCGACTGGTTGGTGGAGGGCAGCATGGACGGCGAGACGTGGGTGACGCTCGACGAGCGCGCCGGCGTTCCCCAGCCCTACTGCCTCTACACGGCGATGAACGCGGGCCATCCGTTCACCTTCGATTCCTACGTGACCGGAGCGTCGCTTCCGGCGGATTCCAGCGTACAGGTGGACACGGGTGCGGTGTTGAACCTCAACAGCGCGGGCGCTGCCATCAGCGCGTTGCGCGTGGACTGCATGCTTGGCGGTGGTACGATCAACGCCTTCCGCCCGGCGGCGCACGGGACGATTGATCTGGTCAATCTGCCGCCGGGGCTCTCCTCTCTGGTCGGTTACACGATCCCGCTGACGGTCAACGGTCTCTCGGACGGCGAGACGCTGAGCGGTTGGGAGCTGACGGTCGATGGTGTCAACCGGGGCGGTTTCCAAATCTTGGTTGAGGATAACCACCTTGTGCTCATGAACGGCGGGACGGTCCTCCTGTTGAGATAACGCCTCGAATAGCGGAAATCTGCGGGGTGCGGTTATCAACCGCGCCCCGCTTTTTTATATGCGTTCTTCTTTCCTCTTGCGCCAGACGGGGTGACTTGGGTAAACTGTTATCGTTTACCTTGGAATAGCGGGTTTTCGCTATGGATGTGAACACAAAAAAGCGCGTGAGGATGTGACATGACCAGAAAGAGGAAAGTTTGGTGTTGCGTTTCGGCGTGTGTGGTGTTGTCTTTGACCGCCGCCGTGCCGACGGATGGCGGAGTATGGACGATCGGTACGGGTGAGCTGGAGACATTGTCCAGCGGGGAGACGATTGCCCGGCTTCTCAACGACGGGACGCTAACGATCGGAACCGGCACGGAGCTCTCCATCACCGGCGCGGTGCTGAACGCGGTCGGGACGGAGACTGGGAAGAATGGCGAAATGACGATCGCGGGAGGCGCGACGCTATCCTCCCAAGGGGGACTCACCGGTGACAACCCAGGTAACACACAGGGTTTCTCCATCGGCAATTTCGGGGGTACCGGTGTTGTTACGGTGGCGAGCGGCGGAAAGTTGACCGTCACCGGTGGCCGTCTCAGCCTCGGACGGAACTCGCCGGTGGGCGGAGGGGATCCTGACCGCAGCCGGCCCTCTCAAGGCGTTCTCACCATCTTCGGCACGGTGGACGCGCCGACCGTGGAGTGTTGCGCGTGGTTCCCGACCGATACCGTCTT
>DBXN01000138.1:7093-15563 GCA_002309585.1 Verrucomicrobia bacterium UBA1211 | reverse complement strand
TCTTCGAGTTCGGGCAGTTCTACATGCAGGATTTGAGCCTCACCGAGTTCAACTTCCGCGGCGGGACCATCCGGGCAAAACGGGACAACACCAACTTCATCAATCCCGGCGGCGCGATCGTCTGGAACATCGAGGCGGGCAAAAACCTGGTGTTCGATACGAATGGACATACGGTCCGTATCGCTCCCGCAACCCGTCAGCACGACTTCTTCCGGATCCGGGGTGAGGGCGGCCTGGTGAAGAAAGGCGCCGGTTCCCTTCAGATCTGTAACTACGCGGATGTCAATACCTTCACTGGCTCGATTACGGTCGAAGAGGGAAGTCTCTCGATCGGCCGCGCATTGACGGAGAACCAGACGGTTTTCGTAAAGAAAGGGGCAAGCTTCCTCCCTGCCGTTCCAGCCGATCGTGCAAAGGTTACCTATGAGGATCCCGCGGATGCGCCAGTTGCCGGAACCGGGCTTTTCTCTGTCGAGTCGGTCTATTTCGACGGGCTTGATCTCCCTAGCTGGGGGTATGATACCGACCGTCTTGGCGGGCCCACGAAGAACGTGAACGCCGAGGTGCGCGGCCAGGTTATCCATGCGGACTCCATCACGTTTGACCATCCCTTCGGACTGGTGGGACAGGGGTACCAGTTGAATCTCTACGATACGGGTCTAGAGGCGTTGCCCCTGACGATCTCCGGAACGGGCAAGTTCTGGTTCGGCGGTGCGCGGACGAGTACGGCCGACAGTGCGATCACCTTCACCGGGACAGGAACCTATCAGCAGGAAGGTGTCTTCGCGGTTCAGGGCGCGAACGGATCGACCCCCACCGTGACGGTCTCCGGCGGAGGCACGCTGGCGACGGGCGAGATGCGGATCGGCCACGATGGCGCGAACGGCGCGCTCGCCGTTAAGGACGGTGCGACAGTCAACGTCAACGGCCAGTTGCGGATCGGCGGCAATACCAGTGACCGTCAGACGGTCAAGGGCCGTGTGACGGCCGAGAACGCCACGATCAGCGTCTCCGACGAGATCAAGTTCGGTCCCAACTCGTTGAACAACGCGAGCGACAGGACAACGGTCCTCAATGAGTTTGTTTTGGGGCCCGGTTCCAATTTGAAGGTCGGCAGCCGTTTTACGCGGAACGATGATGCCCGGTCGCGTTTCGTTTTCAACGGCGGCACGGTCGCCGCAAGCAGGGTTTACGATGATTTCTTCTATTCCGGTCAGGACGGGATCTTTGAGATCGAGGCCGCCGCCGATGCAAACATCACGATCGGAACCAATCGTATCGGCATGATCAGCAACCATACGCACTTCTTCGGCAATGGCGGATTGAATGTGTACGGGAACGAAAACACTCCGATCGGTATCTTCATGCTCGGCAAGGCGGGTCTTGGCGATTTCAGTGTGGACTATAAGGGCGAGACGAAGGTCACCGACGCGACACTGCGCCTCGGCGTTCCGCTGCCCCCGGTCAGTCCGTTCATCGGCCTTCGCGCCACACTCGACCTGAACGGCGTGACGACCACGAATACGGTGACGGGCGAGACGTCTGTCAAAGGGCCGGGTACGCTTGCCGTGGGCAGAGACGGTACGGACTTCACCTTCGACCAGCGTGTCCTTGAGGGGGCGCAGATCGCGAAGATCGGCACGGGCACGATGACGGTCGGATCGGCGATCGACGGTGCGCTGACCGTCCGGGAAGGCACGGCGGTCTTGAACGGCGTGGCGTCTTACCGCAGCTACCGGTTTAAGATTGAAGGCATCAAGGGACCGAACGATGCGACCGGGGTCAACTCCATGCAGCTTGCGGAGCTCATGCTCCTCAATGGCACGAAGGATGTGACCCGCCCGTATGCGAGCATTGCGTATGACACGAAGGCGGATCAGGGCAACACCTATCCGGCGAAAGAATCGCCGCCGAATCTGGTGGACGGTGACCTGACGACCAAATGGCTGGACTTCCGTGCCCACCCTTCCCGCACGGCGGCGGATCGCGACCGCGTCTGGTTGCGGATCGACTATGACGAGCCGATGACCATTACCGGTTACACCTGGTTTACCGCCAATGACACGCCGGGACGCGATCCCGCCGCATGGCGGCTTCAGGGCAGCAATGACGACGGCGCGACATGGACGGATATCGATGTCCGGACGGGCTTCACGGCGACCTCCGGCCGTTTTGTTCAGGTCGGGACCTTCGCGGTCAATGGCGCGTTCGGCCCGTCCTCGCTGGTGACTGTCGCGCCGGGTGCGACCTTGCGGATGGACGGCGGCCGCGTTCCCGTCTCCGCGCTTGACAACCACGGCACGGTGGAACTCGTGAACGGCGCGACGCTCACGAGTGACGGCGGTTCGCTGCGCGGCACGGTGACGGGTACCGGATCGCTTGAGGTGACGGGCGGTGAGGTGTCGCTTTCCGGCGACCAGACCTACACCGGCGGTACGCATGTCTTGGGCGGCACCCTGAACGTGGGCCGCGGCACGCCCGTCAGCCGCGCGTTCGACGGCAAGTTCTTCCGCCTCACGATCAAGCGGTCGAACGGCGGTAATGATGCGACTGCCACCAATTATACCCTTCAGATGTCCGAATTCGCACTCTACGCTGATGACGGCGAGAGGCAGAACACGGGACTTCAGCCTGCGGCGGTTCAAACGCCGGCCATCCGCCTCGCCGCCGGAACATTCACCTGCGGGGGGGTGTACGCCAACGGATCGGGTACCGGCGGCGAGAAGCTCGCGAATATCTTCACCGGTGACACCTCTAAAAAATGGTATTGCAGCGACGCCGTCAACGGCTTGCCCGCGAACTACCATGTCATTACGATGCGTCTGGCGGACAGCGCGAAGCCGATCGTAAGCTATAACTTCTTCACCGCGAACGATCATGTGCGCCGCAGTCCCACCGACTGGATGCTGGAGGGTAGCCGCGACGGTCTCTCGTGGGAGGCGCTTGACGAACGGTACTGGGCGCCGCACACCTCCTTCACGGATCGCAACGACTACAGCAAAGAATCCATCAGATACAAGCCGATGAACAACGGTGTCAACTATCTCTTCGAGACGGATCTTCCCCCTGTGTTCACCGGCAAGTTCCTGCGCTTCACCTTCAAGAAGACCATCGGCAACACGATCCTCCAGCTCTCCGAGCTGATGGTGATCGATACGTTCGGCGGGAATGCGGCCAAGGGATTGACGAAGGTTGCGGATGCGACGCCGGCGGCCAATCTCCTGCCCGGAACCTTCTGCAGAGGCGGAAGTTACGCTGCGGGTGGTGGCGGCAGCGAGGATATGGACAAGCTTTTCGATGACAACCCCAACACCAAACTTTGCGCCACCAGCAACGACATGAAGGGCAGCGAGGCGAACTATCGTGTCTTGACGATGCGCCTGGCCGACGATGCGTTGCCCGTGAGCGGCTATCTCTTTGTGACCGCCAACGACAGTCTGAACCGCAGCCCGACCGACTGGCAGGTGGAGGGGAGTGAGGACGGCGAGACGTGGGTGACGCTCGACGAGCGCGCCGGGATCGCCCAGCCCTACTGTCTCTTCACGGCGATGAACGCGGGCCATCCGTTCACCTTCGATGCGCTCACGGAGACAGGCGCGCTTCCGCCGGCTTCTGTTGTGCAGGTGGACAAGGGCGCGGTGATGAATCTCAACGATGCGAACGCGACAGTCGGTTCGCTCCGGGTGGACTGCGCACTTGGTGGCGGCACGATCAACACCTTCCGTCCTGCGGCGGGCGGCACGCTTGAGCTGGTCAATCTGCCGGCTGATGTCACGTCGCTGATCGGCTACGAGGTTCCGTTGACGGTCAACGGCGTGCAGAATGGGGCGGCGTTGGACGATTGGAAGGTGGTGGCGAACGGGGTTCAGCGTAACGGCATGAAGATCAAGGTCGAGAATAACCGTCTTGTCTTCACCTATGGCGGAACCCTCATCCTCCTGCGCTAACCGTTATCTTGATTCAAGACATGAGGGGCGGCACGGTTTCCGTGCCGCCCCTCATGTTTACGGGAAGGGAGTATCACTGGAGGGCGGCATCCAGACGGCTCTTGACCCACGGGCAGGTGACGGTTTCCAACCGTGTCCTGATGCGGCTGAGTGAGGCGCGGACCGTATCCCGCAGGTCGGACGCGAACCGGTCGCATCCCAACGCGGGGGCGAGGAGGCGGAGCGTCGTATATTCGTTGAACGCGGCCAACTTGACAATCGTCTCCTCAAGCCACGCCAACCCGCGTGGCGTCCAGATTTGGGCGTTGTTCAGCGTGAGCGGGACAAAGAGGGCGCGAACCATTCCGGGATGGCTCCAATCGAAATCGGATCGGGCCGCTTCCCGTTCGACCGCCGCAAAGACCTCCTCGCCCTGATTCTGCCCCACCACATGGAGGTAGCCGAGTTTTCCGCCCAAGGTTTGGCGCAACGTCTCGCCGGCCTCCAGCAGGAGGGCTTCGCGGTCGGGATGGCCGCTGCGCCAGAGCGCGGTGAGGGCGTTGAGCCGTGCGGTGATGGCGGTCGCCTCATGGAGTTGGCTGACCAGCAGCCGATGGGCGAAGGGGGCTTCACTGACGGAAAGCAATTGGAACAGGGCGTTTTTCAGGGTTCGCCGCTCGATGGCGGCGGGAATCGGCAGCCCGGTTTCAGGCAGGTCAAGGATCCGGCGGAAATCGGCCTCCGACAACCGATCCGCAATCGCGCGTTGCAACCGTTTCCGGATGGTGACGTTCTCCCGGACAAAGGCCAGCAGTTCCCGGTCGTTCGGCAGTTCTCCGATTTGCAGCAGATAACCGCGCAGACCGTCGGGGAGCGTGTTGTCCGCCGCGATCGCCTTCCAGGTCTCCAGCCAGAGGGTAGAGGGGTGAGCATCGGGATCGGCAAGCAGGCGGCGGTGTTCGAGGTCGGTCAGTCGCCGCATCGCCTCAACGCGGTTCACCCGATCGGGATCGCGCCGCGCCTGGAGGGCGAGTTGATCGGGTGTGGCGGAACGATCGTCGCATGTGCCGTAAAAGCCGGCGTTCCGGTTGAGGGAGAGAAACGCGGGCGGGTCGATGTCTGGGATTGCCAGATCCGCTTCGGGCGTGTCGAACCGAAAGGTTTGCGAGACGAGGTCGCGGCCCTGGGCGTCAACTGCCGCAAACGCGAAGGGAAGGATGAAGCATCCGCCGGTTCCGGTCCGCGTTTGCTCCAGATGAAGATGGAGCGTCCGGGTGGCGGGATCGTAACGGTTCCGGACCGTGACTTTGGGATAGCCGATCGAATAGAGCCATTCACGGCTGAAGGCCGTAAGCGATTCTCCGGAGACCTCCTCGAAACAGGCGAGGAACTGGTCGGTGGTGGCATTTCCGCCCTTGTAGCGGGCGAAGTAGCGGGCGGCGGCGGCCTCGTAGGTCGCATGGCCCAGCAGCTGGCGGAGCATGTTCAGGACTTCGGGTGCCTTCTCGTAGGTCACGCCATCCACCACCTCGTCGGGATCGTCGAATCCCTCGCGGACGATTTGGCCCTGTTTGCCGATGTCCTCCAGGGCGAGCGGGCCGTCACCCGGCGCGCGCAGGGCGTCCAACTCATGAAGGCGGACGAATGTCGGGTCGAAGACCGATGCCATGAACTGGCGTTCGATATCGACCGTATAGGCCTCGTTCAGCCACATGTCGAAGGGCGAGAACATGGTGACCTCGCTTCCGCAGTGGTTGTGCTCGTATTCGTGGACGATCACGCCGTGGGCGTACATCAGCCGGGCGTCGCCGGTGGTCTCGTCGATGAGGGCGGCTTCGGTGATGATGGTTGTGTTGCCGACATTCTCCATCCCGCCGTAGTTGGATTTCTCCATCGTGATGGTCCGGTACCGCTCGAAGGGATAGGTGTAGCCGAGCCGCCGGTGCTGCCAGAGGATGGCGCGCTTCAGGATGTCCATCGGCAGCCGCGCGCCATCGGTTTTCCCTTTTGGGACGAGATAGGAGAGCGCGATCCGTTGACCGTCGGGGTAGGTGACCGTGTCGGAAAGTTCGTCCCAGGTTCCGGCGCAGGCGATAAAGAGGTAGGGGGCCATCGGCACCTTGTTCACGTAGGTGACGGTTTGGCGGGAGGGATCGCCGGGCTTCGGGACCGGGATGCCGTCCGGATTGGTTGTGCGGTCCACATCGCCGTTGGAGATCAGGTGGGTATACCGGCTGTCGCCCTCCAGCGTGGTGCGGAACGTGCATTTCGCCGTGCAGTCATCAATGATCGGCAGGATGCGCTGGAAACCCCATTGCTGGCATTGCGAGACATATTGCTGCGGGGCGCCGGGCGGGGTGACATCGCGGTAAAGGCCATCCAGAATCGTCTCCGAGGGGACACACCGGCAGCGGATCTCCACGTGGAAAACCGGATGGGACTGGTGGAGGTCAGGCGGCAGGGAGATGACCAGCTTGTTTCGGACCGGTTCATACCGCCACACCGTATCGGATGCCTGCTCGACAATCCTGACCGTGAAGATCTCCAGCGCTTTCGCATCCAGCTCCAGCGTACGGGTCTCTGTACGGCTGGATAACGTCAGCGTTTCAGAGCCGTCCACATGGGTTTCGAAAAAAGAAAGCGCCGCCTCCACATGGATCAATTGGAACGGCGGTAACGCGACTTCATTGCGGTTGTAACGGAATCCCATAATGCCTCTCACACAGTCGAAGGTCAAGCGTCCGTCCCATCCGCCCCCATACCCTTTAAATCGGTTAACCGACCCTTAATTCTCTTCGTTTTCGGGATCTTGCTGCTGTTGTTGCTGCTGCTGTTGTTGCTGCTGCTGTTGCTGCTGTTGCTGTTGCTGCTGTTCGGCTTCGGCGTCCTCTTTTTTCTGACGGGCGATCTCAGCTTGGGCCGCCTCATGGGCGAGTTTCAGCATCGCCTCGCGGTTTGCCTTGTCCCGCGCCTCGCGGTCGGCCGACTGGCGGGCCTGACGCTCTTTCAGCCGCTCGGTGAATGACCGGCCGATGGCGGCAGACGGGGTGTTCTGATCATTTCGTCCCTGGAAGCCGGGGCGCATGAAAGGCGAAACGGGACGGGAACCGCCGAAGCCGCCCCGCGACTGCGACATCATCGGGTTCGCCATCATCGCCGGCTGCGCCCCGTTGGCACCCTTCGCCTTTGGATCATCCACCATGCCCTTGCCGAGCTGCATGGTGACTTCGATATCCTCCTTCTTGATCGTCGCCCACTCCTTGTCGTAGTCGGCGTCGATGATCGTCCATCCGTCGCGGCTCTCTCCGACGGCGAGGTAAAAGGTCTTTTGGACTTTCTCTGAAAGGTCGGTGAAGCCGACCATTGTCTCGCCGTCCGGCGAGATGTTCACACAGGACATTCTGACCTGCTTGGAAAGTTTCTCCTGCTCGACGCGAACCTCCGCTTCGGTCTTCGCCACCTCGGGATCGACAGCGGCACCCGGCGCGGCCATCTGGCCGAACGGCATCCGGTCCAGAATCGGCTGATACTTGGTGAACGGTGGCGTCTCATATTTGGCTTCCGGCAAATCGGCAGCCCAAACGCCATACGTCGCGCCCAACACAAAAATAAAAAAGATAGAGCTCAATTTCATGCCTCTAGCGTATCACAAACCGTGAAGGACGGGCAAGCCATATTAAAGGAATATGAAAAGAGGGGAATGGGGAACGGGGCAACCCTCAACACTCAACGCTCAACCCTCAACGGTTGAATGGGGAACGGAGACATCGGATAACGCCTGACATCTAACCCCTAACCTCTGTACCGGATCAGCAGCTGTGTGCAGTCGTCGGCCTGCTCCGTTCCCGCGGCGTGTTCGGTTACGCGGGTGAGGATGGATTCGAGGAACGCCTTGGGCGGGTCGATACATCCGGGTGCGGAGAAAGCCGCAAGCAACCGCTCCTCTCCGAAAAGTTCGCCGTGCTGGTCGGGTTGTTCTGTGATGCCGTCCGTGTAGAGATAGATCGCGTCGCCGGGGGCGAGCGTCTCTTCCCTCGAAACGTATCGGAGTCCCGGCATCGCGCCCAGAACCAGACCGGGGCGGGAACGGAGATAGGATGTCGGCTCGGCGGCATTCGATCCCCTGACAATGATCGGTGGGTTATGTCCGGCGTTCACATAGGTGATGCGTCCGGAGGTGATGTCGATCTCGCCGATCCAGACCGTGACGAACATATTCGCGCCGTTCCCTTCGCACAGGGCGTCATTCGCCTCGTTGACGACGTCGGCGATCGGTTTTCCGGTTTGGGCGATACCCTTGATGGTTGTCTTCGCGCGCATCATGTAGAGGGCCGCCGGAACGCCTTTCCCGCTTACATCCGCGACGAGGAAGGTGATCTTATCGGGACCGGAGAAGTAGAAGTCGTAGAAATCGCCCCCGACATCTTTCGCCGTCTTCATGTTCGCATAGAAGTCCACGCTGCGGACATCGGGGAAGGGCGGGAAGACGCGCGGGATGGCGCTTTCCTGGATGTCGGCGGCCATCTTCATCTCCTTCGCCCGCT
>DBXN01000138.1:6799-7034 GCA_002309585.1 Verrucomicrobia bacterium UBA1211 | reverse complement strand
CCATTCCGTTCAGGAACGCCGATGTTCCGACCAACACACGCCGTTCGACGATCGCCGTTCGTTTCGGGATGATGACATAGACGGGAAAGCCCTCGATCGTCCGTTTCCGCCAATAGGATTCCGACCCCGGCTCCTGCCATTGGCCGCTTTCGCGGAAGGGGTCCGGATGGGAGATGATGGTGCCCTTTAAGGTAGTGATGACAACATACCCCTCTTCCCCGCTGACATGGCGGGT
>DBXN01000138.1:382-6755 GCA_002309585.1 Verrucomicrobia bacterium UBA1211 | reverse complement strand
GACCTGCACAAAGCCGCCTTCCGGCAACCACACGCCGACGTATTTGATGATCTCGCCGGTCCGGGAACTGGGCATCAGGGGCTGCGTCACCTCGGTTTCGTTGTCAAGGAGGGAGAGGAATTCCGATGCCTGGCCTTTGGCCGTCTTAAAATCGAACCCGATGTCTCCCGGGTTGGTGCTGTGCGTCAAGATGCCGTTCGCGTCCACGACGCACAGATCGTCCACGCGCAGTTCATCCGCAACGGTCCGGAGCAGGTTCGCGGCCTCATGGGGATTGTTCCAGATCTCATTCGCCTGCAGGACCGGCAACCGATCGCGAAACGCCATCGTCTGCCGGACGAGCCGCCGGTCCACATTCTCCCGGATCGCACCTTCGACATCGCGGAAGGCGCTGTCGATCAGCTTGTAGGCGTCTCGCGCGGTCATGCGGTCATGCAGGATCCAGGTGAGCGCCATTGATGCGATAAATGCGAGGAGGACGGCTCCCGTGAGCCGGATCACCAGTTTCCGTTGCGCGGTCATCGGGCACCCCTTTCCTTGATCGCCGCATCGACGGCGGCCTTCAGTTCGGGGAGGCCTTTCCGGATGGCGATACCGAAATGTTCACGCATTTCCAGTGGCGTCACGGCGAATTCTCCGTTGGAGGCTCTGGCCATGCGGAGGACGGATGACCGTTCGAAGAAAACCGTATCGACTTTGCCCGAGACAAGGGCTTCCACCGCCTCTTCGAAAATGGGATATCGGAAGGGGTCGATGCCGTGCCGCGTCAGGTAGAAATCGTGCGTCATGGAATCGATTGCCGCCACGCGCAGCGATTCCGCCGTGATCATCGTGGGCGGGCGTTCTCCTATGCGGTAGAGGAAGGCGGCGCCTTCGGTCGCGTAGGGGATAGAGAAAGCGACATCGCGGCTCCGTCCCTCGGTGATGGTGATGGCACCCGCCGCGAAATCGGCGGCGCCGGCTTTCAGGGCCGGAAAGAGCGCCGCGAAGGGCATCGACCGGATTTCCAACCCGAGTCCCATCTTCTTTGCCGCCGCTTGGGCGATCTCGATGTCGATCCCGCGGTATTCGCCGGTGGCGGGGTCGCGGTAGGAGTAAGGGGGGACTTCCGTCGCCGCGGCCAGAACCAACACGTTCGCCGGGCGCGGGTTCGCCTGCGTTTTTGGGGCGTTCTTCTCGCAGCCTGTCCATGCCGCAAGGAAAAGCGCCATCAGACAGCTGAATGGCCGTATTCCCGTTCCGTGTCGGGTATCATCACTTTTCGGTCGCATGTCCTCTCCCTTGACTCATTAAAATACCTTGTGCCGTCTCACGTGATAAAGAGTACGGTATGAGCCCCGTTTGTGTCCAGCACGAAAAGCATCACCCCTTCGCCTCCGGGCGCAACTCACCATCGGGTTAGCCCGCGTTCCCTTTCACGTTTTTTTAACCGTTGTTTGGGTTGTTTTCNNAACGGGGACGTTGCCCCTCCCTCAACAGCCCCCGCCCTACGTTACCCGCATTTACATTCCCGTGCGAAGCGCGGGCGGCGGGCAGTTGCCCGCCGATAAAAGAAGGTTGCTTTTAACCGTTGTTTGGGTTGTTTTCCGATCCCAGTCGGCATGGGTGAAAAACACCGATGCCCCCATCGGGTGCCCAAAACCCAGTATCCCCTTGTGTCTCCCGGTCGGGATGTGCTATCATACCTACTGTTCACAGGAAAACGCCGTCAGCATTGACTATGCAACGGGTGTTGCACGGGAAAGTTGCTGGCGGGTGGGAATGTTCTCCTCTGCCGGAACGGAAAAGGTGATGGGAAGATGCGGCGATTGGCTTTTGTTGCTGTGGCGGTAACCTCTATCGGGGCGTGTGTCGCCTGTTTTGCGGAAGAGGATTTCGCGCGGTATGTGAATCCGTTTATCGGGTGCGCCTACAACGGCCACACCTTCCCCGGTGCCTCTTGGCCGTCAGGGCTGGTGCAGCCCAGCCCCGACAGCGGGAGGTGCGATTGGCAGCACTGTTCCGGGTATGTGTACGGCGACACAAACATCTACGGGTTCACGCAGACGCACCTGAGCGGGACGGGATGCCCCGACCTGGCCGATGTGCGCCTGTTGCCGTTCACGGGGGACGATCCCGAAGCGCTCGGCGTGAACGACAAAGCGCACGAGGAGGCTTCGCCGGGTTACTATGCCGCGACGCTCGCCAACTTCGGTATCCGGGCGGAACTGACCTGCACGAGGCGTGTCGCCCTGCACCGCTATACCTTGCAGAAGGACGCGCCCTTCCGGCTGTTGCTTGATTTGCAATGGGGCAACGCGGGTAACCTCGACACGCACATCACGGAGGCCGAAAGCAAGGTGGAGGATGCCAGGACGATCAGCGGCGGCAACTATTCCCGCGCCTGGCTGAGCCGCCGGTATGCCTTCGTCGTCAGTTTCAATCTCCCCTTCACCTCGCACCGTGTCCTGCCGAAGAAAAACGGCGAGAAGGCCGATCGCTATGTGCTGGATTTTGATCTGAAGCCGGGGGAACAGTTGCTGGTGAAGGTCGGTTACTCCACTGTCGATGTGGAGGGGGCGCGTCGCAACCTGAGCCGTGAGTTGCCTGGCTGGGACTTTGATGCGACGCGCCAAGCCTGTCGCGCCGCATGGAATCGCCTCTTCGCGCGATGCGTGTTGGAGGGTGGCACGCAGGCGCAGATGGAAAACTTCTACACCTCGCTCTACCATCTTTTCCTCACGCCGATCAACCTCGCGGATGTCGATGGCCGGTACCGGGGGGCCGACGACAAGGTCGCGATCGCCGAGAACGGAGTCTATTACTCGCACCTTTCGCTGTGGGATACCTTCCGCGCCGCGCACCCGCTCTACACCATTCTCACCCCCGAGAACGCGGACGGCTTCGTGCGGTCGATGATGGCGCAGTACCGCGCCGTCGGGTATCTGCCGGTCATCGCTTACGCGGGCAAGGAGACCTTCTGCATGATCGGAAACCATTCCGTCCCCGTGATGGTCGACGCCTTCTCCAAGGGGCTGACGAGCGTCCCGGCTACGGAGATGTTCGAGGCGATCGATAAGTCGCTGAGCGTGAGCCACCCCGGCAAGATCAAGGAAGACTGGGATGCCTACGACCGGTACGGCTACTATCCGTTCGATCTCGTCAAATCCGAGTCGATTTCGCGCACGCTGGAGTGCGGCTACAACGACTGGTGCGCCGCGTGGCTGGCGCGGAAGCTCGGCAACGCGGAACGCGCCGCCTTCTATGGGAAACGTGCCCAGTATTTCCGTCATATCTTTGACCCTCAGACCGGGTTCATGCGCGGCAAGGACACCAAGGGAAAGTGGCGCGAGCCATTCAGTCCCTTCTCGCTGGGGCACGATGGTACGATGCCCAACGACTACACCGAGGGTAACGCCTGGCAGTACACCTGGCATGTGCTGCAGGATCCGGAGGGTCTGATTGCGCTGATGGGCGGCAAGGCGAAGTTCGCCGACAAACTCAGCCAGCTCTTCGTCCAGCCGGAGACCGTGCAGGGCGCGGGCTTCGTCAGTGACGTCACGGGGCTGATCGGGCAGTACGCGCACGGGAACGAGCCGAGCCACCATGTCATCTACTTCTTCCAGTATGCGGACCGTCCCGACAAGACCGCCGAGCTGGTGCGCGAGGTTTTCGACCGGTTCTACCTGAACAAGGTAGACGGATTGTGCGGCAACGATGACTGCGGCCAGATGTCCGCCTGGTACCTCTTCTCCGCGATGGGGTTCTATCCGTTCAATCCCTGCGCGGACGGATATGTGCTGGGGGCTCCGCAGGTACCGAAGGTGACGCTTCAGGTCGGCGGCGGAAAGACGTTCACCGTGATCGCGCGTGACCTCTCGAAGGAGCGCAAGTACGTCAGGTCTGTCACGCTGAACGGTGAGCCGCTGAAGGGGTTCAAGCTGACGCACGACCAGATCCGCTCCGGCGGTACGCTGGTTTTCGAGATGGTGGACAAGCCAGAGCGTTGAGGGTTGAGCGATGAAGAAGCGGTTTGTGTGTCTCGGATTGATGGCCGGGTTGGTATTCTGCGCGGGCGCGGCCGAGACGTTGGTGGCACTCGACGATGCGGCGGCGGCGCGGATGACGCGCCTTGAGGCCGCGGCGGCCCGGCCGTACCGGGGCGGATTCTCGCGGGACGGGGACGAGTTTGTCTGTACGGTCACGGCCAACGAGGATCGTATCTGCGGCGTCGGCTGGTATTCGACGCTCAACCAGGGCGAACCCGTGCCGGTCCGGGTGTCGATTGAGGGCAGGGTGGAGTCGGGTGACGGCTCGGGCCAGGTCCAGCTCTACGTGGATGTCATCTATATGGATGGCGACCATCTTTGGGGGCAGACAAGCGACTTCGCTACGGTACCGGACGATTGGCGGAAGCGTTTCGTCATGCTGATGCCGCCCAAGCCGATCCGCACGCTCGGCATTTACGGCATCGCGCGGTACGGCGCGGGGTTGCGGACGCGGTTCCGTCCGCCGGTTCTCGAAACGTTCGATACGGCCGGCGGCCCGCTCCTCTTCGACGGCGTGCCGGTGAAGGCGGCGGAACCTCTCGAGACGTCCGCTTTCCTGTTGCGCGACGCGCGGGCGGGGAGCGGATTCGAGAAGGTCGCCGGTGTGACAAAGGGAACGCGGGTTGAATCGGTGTGCGGAGAGAAGGGCGGCGCGCGGTTTTTCGACGTGACGCTGACCGATGTGCAGGGCGGGGACCGCGCCTTGACCCTCGTCTGGGCGATACCGCTCGGCGGCGGGAAGCTGACCTGGTTTGACTCGCCGCGCACGATGAAGGACGTGACGGCGACGAAGGGCGAATGCCGCGAGACGGAGAGCACGCCGTGCGGTGCCGGCTGCCATTCGCGCTGGCCGTTTCTGGCCGCGGCGGTGGACGGGAAGGGGATCGCGCTCGGGTTTGATCCGCGCTGTCCGGCCTTTTCGCGGGTGTCGCTCCATCCCGGTCTACGGCTTCTTTACGCCGCGTTCGATGTGGCGCTCGTTCCCGAGAAGAACGCCGCGCGGATGGGCTTCGTCATCTTCCCGTTCGAGGCGAAGGAGGGCTTCCGCGGGGCGCTTGAGGCGTACCAGAAGCTCTTTCCCGAGTTCAACGAGGTGAAGCAAACCCGGCAGGGCAATTGGATGGCGTTCAGGAAGATCTCAACGGTGGAGGGCTGGGAGGACTTCGGATTCGCGATCAAGGAGGGGGACGGCGAGACGGCGTGGGATGACGCGCACGGGATCACCACCTACCGTTACACAGAGCCCTCGACATGGTGGATGCCCATCAAGGGGAAGGACGGCCGTGCGGAGGCGGCGATGGGCGAGTGCCTGGCCGAGGCGGAACGTCTCGCGGCGGAAGGGAACCGTTACGCGCGGGCGTGGAAGGCGTGCGCGATGAAGGATGGGAACGGTCGGCCTTACGGGCGATTGATGGACACACCGTGGTGCAAGGGAATCGTCTGGAACCTGAACGGTGCCCCCGGCCAGGGACCTGAGGGCGAGTTTGCGGCGAAGCTGGGGGATGACCATTTCGCGAAGAACTATCGCGGTACCTTCCCCAAGGGGCTGGACGGCGAGTATGTCGATTCCGCCGAGTTGTACGTGACGGCGCCGCTGGATTTCAACCGCGCGAACTTCGCAGGGATGGACACGCCGCTTACGTTCGCGTCGCAGGATTTCCGGCCGGGCGTCTTCAGGGGAATGATCGGTTTCGAATATGTGCGCGGGGCGTGGCGCAAGGTGCGTCCGCTCGGCCGACGCATGATGGCGAACAGTACGCCGAACAAGTGGTGGTGGCTTGCGCCGTATCTGGATGTGCTGGGTACGGAGACGAACTGGGGGTACGAGGGGAAGTGGCGGCCGATGTCAGACGGGATGCTCATGTACGCCCGTGCGCTCTGCGGCGCGAAACCCTTCTGTTTCCTGATGAACTCGGACTTCGACACCTTCACGCATGAGATGGCGGAAAAGTACATGCAACGCGCCCTCGCGTACGGGATGTATCCGAGTTTCTTCTCGGCCGACGCCTCCACCAAGCACTATTTCGAGAATCCCGCGCTCTACAACCGGGACCGCCCGCTCTTCAAGAAGTACATGCCGCTCTGCATCCGCGTGGGTGAGGCCGGCTGGCGGCCGGTGAACCGNNCTCGCCTCGGACAACCCCGACGTGATTACGGAACAGTTCGGTGACCGGTACGCGACGGTATACAACCTTTCGGCGAAGCCTCTCCGCGCCACGTTCACCTCCCTCGCGGATCACGCGTCGGCTGAGGAGCTGGTCGAGGGCGGCGCGTGGCAGTTCGAGAACGGCCGCCACACCGTTGAGATTCCCGGTGAGGCCGTCTTCGTCCTCTCCTTCCCGCGC
>DBXN01000138.1:0-245 GCA_002309585.1 Verrucomicrobia bacterium UBA1211 | reverse complement strand
TTCATAATGCCACATTGTCCTATTTCTACAATGCTATAATCACCCTTTTCCCCGTTCTCCATCTCCCCATAACCTTTTTCGTGGTCGCGCGTAGCGCACCCCCAAAATCCAACTGGCGCGGGGGGGGTGGAAAGTGATATAGTATTTTTGTATTAATGGTTGTTTTAGGACGGAAAGGATGACGAAGATGAAAAATAGAGTGGCGGGATGGCTGGCGTCAGCGGTTGCGGTGGCGGCGGGCATGT
>DBXN01000180.1:2004-5258 GCA_002309585.1 Verrucomicrobia bacterium UBA1211 | reverse complement strand
TAGGTCGATTTGCCGGCCATGTTGGGTCCCGTGATCAGCATGATCTGGTTCCGTTCGCAGTCCAACAGGGTGTTGTTCGGCACAAACTGCTCGGCGTCGGGCAACTGCTCGATGATCGGGTGGCGGCCATCGACGATCTCCAGCCGATCACCATCGGTCAGGGTCGGGCGGACATACCCCAACGCCAGGGCGCGATCGGCGAAGGCGGTCAGGACATCCAGCTGCGCAACGGCATCGGCGGTACGCTGGATCGAGGCGGTCTGGGCGGCCACCTTGTCGCGGATCTCACAGAAGAGATCAAACTCTAGCGCGACCGCACGGTCCTGTGCCCCGAAGATCTTCTTCTCGTACTCCTTCAGTTCCGGGGTGATGAAACGTTCCGCGTTGACCAGCGTCTGACGCCGCTCGTATTCGGGCGGCACGGCGCCGGCCTGGCCCTTTGAAACCTCGATATAGAAACCGAACACCTTGTTGTGACGGACTTTGAGTGTCTTGATGCCCGTCCGTTCCTGCTCCTTTGCCTGATACTGCGCGAGCCAGGCGTGGCCCTCGCTGGCCAGCTGCCGCAACTCGTCCAGTTCGGCGTTGTAGCCGGCGCGGATCATCCCGCCGTCCTTCAGCGTGGCGACGGGTGCCTCCTCAATCGCCCGGTCGATGAGGGCAACGAGATCCGGCAAGCCGTCCAGCATCCCGGCGGTTGTCCGGAGCAGCGGATCACCGGTCGTCTCAACCTCGCGCCGGATATCCGGAACGGGCAGCAGCGAACCGGCGAGCGCCCGCACGTCCCGCGCGTTGCCGCGCCCCGAGTCGATCCGGGCGATCAACCGCTCCAGATCGCGCACCTCGCCGAGCCGTTCCCGCAACGTGTTCAGAGCGCGCCGCTGATGGCAGAAACATTCCACGCTGTCGTGCCGCGCCGCGATCGCCTCGCGCCGGCGGAGCGGCCGGACGATCCAATTCCGCAGCAGGCGCGCGCCCATCGGCGTCCGGGTGTGGTTCAACACACCGAGCAGGGTCGCCTCCGCCGGCTTGCCGCGTTGCGGGATCAGATCGAGATTAAGGCAGGTGTTCTCGTCTAGCATCAGGAAATCATCCGCGACGCACCGCTGCATCGTCCGGATGTGATCGACCCGGTGGCGGAGTTCGTCATGGACATAGTGGATCAGGGCGCCTGCGGGACAGACCAACGCCGACTCTCCCTCGCAGCCGTATCCCTCAAGGGAGTGGACCTTGAAGTGGCGCAACAGGCCGTCATAGGCGCAATCGTACTCCATCGTCCAGGCTGGCACCTCCGTAACGGTCCCGACGATCTCGGGGCGGCAGAGGGCGGCCAGGTCAGGATCGGCGCGCTGCTCCTCGCTCACCAGACACTCGCTCGGCGCGTAACGCCGCAGCTGGTCCGCCAGGGCGTTCGGTGTGGCGACCGACTCAACGCTGAAGGCGCCGGTTGAGAGATCAAGCAACGCCAGCCCAAACGCCGCCTTGGCCTTATAGATCGCGGCGAGGAAGTTGTTGCGCGAGGCGTCGAGCATATTGTCCTCGATCACCGTGCCGGGCGTCACGACACGGGTGACCTCGCGGCGGACGATCCCTTTGGCGGTCGCGGGATCCTCCATCTGGTCGCAGATCGCCGCGCGCATCCCGGCGCGGATGAGCTTGGCGAGGTAGGCGTCGATGGCGTGGTACGGGACACCGCACATCGGGGAACCGGCCCGGCGGGTCAGGGCGACCCCCAAAACCGGCGCCGCCGTCACGGCGTCATCGAAGAACATCTCATAAAAATCCCCCAACCGGAACATCAGGATCACGCCTTCAGGAAGTTCCGATTTGATGCGGCGGTACTGCCGCATCATGGGGGTCAACTCTTCGCCGGCCATCTCACCTCTTCTCCTTGCCTAACCACGTCTCGCGGCTTTGGGGGTTTGCGGGAGAGAGGGCAACGGGGACGTTGCCCCTCCCACACAACCCTTAACGCAGGATGATGACGGTACCGCCCGGCACATAGGCCGCCTCGACAACCGTCTGGCGCACGCGGATCTTCCAGCCCTTCGGCAGGTCGATTCCTTCCGGACATCCGGTGATCGTGCCGGTCGCGGTCATCAGCGTGAGGGGTTCCTCGCGGGCCGCCAGCAAATCCACCTGCGGGATCTCGACCTTCGCGTCGGACCCGAATTCCAGATTGCCATCGACCGTGATGAGGCTGCTCTTTTCTTCCGTCAGTTCCGACACGGCAGTCCCGTCGATCGTCATCAATCCGGCAACCGCCAGCGTGGCGGGAATACCGTCCGCATCCACCGCGCTCACCTCGCCATTCACCGAGAGCTCCTCGGTGACCGTCGCGGCACCGCTGCCGTGAAGGGCGGCATCCGCGTCCACCGTGATCGAGGCGGCGGAGGTACCTTCGCCGGCGAGCTCCAGGAGCCCCGCCCTGACGGCAAGATTCACAAACGTGCTGGTTCCAGCCAGACGCACCGTTCCGACACCGCGTTTCTCGACGGTCGAATCGGCGACGGCGGTCGTCAGCAGCGTCCCGGTGGAGGTGAGTAGGTTCGTCACATCAAAGTGGAGCGAACCCTTCTTGATGTCGAGCGTGATGCTCGTTGTGGCGGTGGAGGCAATGTTGGCGCCGTCGGTCAGGATCAGCTGGCCTTCACCCTGTTTCTGGAAAGTCGCGCTGCCGTTGTCGTTATAGATCCTGCCGGACCAGTAGACCTCGGCGTTGGCGTTTTTCCGTCCGATATCGACGACGCGGGTGGCGCCGTCAAAGTTGACGCCGGCGGTCCAGTAGAGCGGATGCGTGGAGTCGCCGTTCTGGAGACGCAGCACTTTCGGGGTGAACTTATGGTAATCCTCCGACGTCCCCCACTTCAATTCGGAAACCCGGTCATTGGCCAGGATCGAAACGGTCAGGGGACCGCCGTAGGCGGCGAAACCGCCGGAGATCTGGGTGCCGGGATCGCGGTTGGCGAGATCGGGAATCTGCCGCTGTTTCGTACCCCAGAAGACCATGCCCGGCTCGCAGCCGACCGGACGGACGATCGTCCCCTGCGTTTCGAGGATACCCTCACCGACAGCGGAGACATCATCGTTCTCGCCGAAGATAAACCGGGCGCGCGGGGAGATCTTCGATGCGTCAGGAATCCGCAGGTTACCCATCGGAATGTAGATACCGTGGAAGGCGCTGACATCGCCGTTAAGTTCCACAACGCCCGCCTTGCCGCCACCGGCCCACTCCGCGCTGATCAACGCGCCGT
>DBXN01000180.1:0-1955 GCA_002309585.1 Verrucomicrobia bacterium UBA1211 | reverse complement strand
TCCCGCGCGATGTGGATGCCGCGGTTGGCGTTGAGCGTCAGCTGACCCTTGCCGTTCTTGGCGCGGATCTGCGAGATGCCCTGCGCGACGATGTTGACACCCGGTTCGGCGGGAACGGCGCCCAGCGCGCCGTCATCCATCACGTCGATCGCCGCGTCGTTCAGGAACGTCCCGCCCGAATAGGTGTTGGCGGTGTTCGTCAGCTGAACCGACGGACCGGTCTTGAGGAGGACCTTGCTGCCGCCGGTGGCGTTCCTGTAACCGGAGACGACCAGCGCGGTCGGATGGTCCGCGTCGGCATCGACGATCTTGGACTCGATGACGGCGTAATTCGCCTCGGTGGCGCGCCGACCCTTGACATGCATATCGTGGAGGATCAGGTCATTCCCGTTGCCGGTGGTCAACTCGCCGCCGGTAATCCGGGAGGCGTTGCTGCCGTCCTTGAAAATCACCATGCCGCTGTTGACGGCGGTCTTTTGCGAAAGCGAGAGGGTCGTGCCGTTGTTCATCAGCAGACTGTTGACGGCGTTGCCCGTCGCGGAGACACTGCCGCTCAATTCGGCATTTGCGTCGGGACCGAAGGCCGTGTCGTACTGCGCGAGCGGCGCGAAGGTACGGTTCGCGGCATCGTAGGTAACCAGGTTGCCCAGCGATTCGTTGCTCGTGTTGGCGGCGATGGCGCCGATGACGATCGGGGACGCGGTACCGGAAAGCAACGCATTCGCGACGCCGCCGACATGGAGGGCAAACCCGCCGTCATCCGGCTTCGCGTAGAAGAGCGCGCCCGCCTCACGGGCGGCGAAGGAACCGATCGTGATCTCCGCCGCACCCTCACCGTGCCCAAGCCCGATGCTGTCCTTGCCGGCCGCGAGGGTGAGATCCGCGAACGTCTGGGTGCTGGTGAAGCCGCCGTCGGCGGTCGATCCGCACAAAAGGAGCTTCGATTCGGAGGAACGGTAACCGCCGAGCGTCACGGGAATGGTGGTGGGGAAACGGTCGCCCACTCCGTCGTTCTCGGCGGGGAGGCCGGAACCGATATCGAGCGTACCTTCGATTGTCACGTTCGTCACCGAATTGAACCGATTCGCCATGGCGTGGACCGTACCGCCCTCGATCACCGAGAAGGTGGTGGGCCAATCGTAGTCGACAATCTCCGTGACATTATCGACCGTGACCTTGGGCTTGAACTGGAACGGGAGTTCACCCGAAACGCGGATCGGGCCCATCGTGTTCTTCGCCAGCGTGGCGGTGGCTGCCGCCGCGCGGGTCGGCTGGATCTTGGCGGGCGTGCCGGACAAGAAGGTGACGGTGACGACATCGTTCTCCTCGAAATCCTCGCCAGGGCAGGTCACGATCACATTGGTCACGCAACCGGCCTCATAGTCGAGCTGGGCGATCGCCGTCGCGCGGCGTCCGCTCCCGCCGGAGATCGTCACGGCCGGCGGGAGAATGTACCCTTCGCCGGGATCGGTCAGGGAGATCGACGCGACCCCCCATCCCTTCGCCGCGTGGACATTCGGATGCGCCACCTGGATCGTCGTCGTCTGGGCGGGGGTCTTCCGGCGGTCGCTCCGGATGGTCGCGCCGCCCGCGTAAACCGAAACTTCAAGATTCTGGAAGATATTCCCTTCGGTCGATTCGAAGTTTTTCGCGTAGGTGCCGCCGTTGAAGGCCACATAGCCCTTGCCGGCGGTGGAGCTGTCGTACTGACGCAATTCGCCCCGCACGAAGAGCGAGCCGCCATCCGCCAGATTGACCTGCGCGACTTCATCGCCTTCGGCGTAGTGGTTGCCGTACAGAATGAAGTTCCCGTAGAACGACGCATCGCCCGCGCCCATCACCGTAAAGGTGTTGTCCGCCGGTTTGGCGGAGGCCATCGCCCGATGGGTCAGACTCGCGTTGCGGAGTGAACGGAAGGTACCGCCGTCGATGAAGACGTCGCTACGGCTGCCCCC
>DBXN01000151.1 GCA_002309585.1 Verrucomicrobia bacterium UBA1211 | reverse complement strand
GTCTTTTCTACTTGACGAATCGCGTGTTGGGTGTTGAGGGACGCTCTTGCCTTGCAGGATGGCGGCGGGTTTGGTAATCTGTCTCCAAAATGAAGGGAGGAACGATGCGGCTGGGAATGGTGTTCGGAACGGTCGGGCTTTGCATGTCGGCGCTTGGGGCCGAGACATTCGTCACGTATGAGCAGTTCGGTGCGGTCGGCGACGGGAAAACCGATGACCAGGCGGCGATTGTCGCGGCCCATCGTGCGGCGAACGGGAAGGGTCTGCCTGTTCGGGCGACAGACGGCAAGACCTACTATATCGGCGGGGACGCCCGGACCGCCGAGATCAAGACCGATGTTGATTTCGGGACTGCGCGGTTTCTGATTGACGACCGTTCGGTGAAGAAACGGACGGCGGACGTTTTCAGCGTTCAGCCTTCCCGCGCGCCCTTCGCGGTGGCCGGGGTCGAAACGCTGAAGCGCCGCCAGGCGAAGTTGGGCGTCACGTTGCCGTGCGATTGCCTGGTTGTCGTTGAAAACAACCGGGTGAAACGGTATATCCGCTTCGGCGCGAACCAGAACAACGGCACGGCCCAGCAGGAGGTTTTCCTCGCGGACAAGACGGGCGCGGTGGATGAACGGACTCCGATTGTCTGGGATTTTGATGCTGTTACCCGAATCATGGCCTATCCGGTGGATGAGAAGACGCTGACCGTCAAGGGCGGTGTCTTCGTCACCCTCGCGAATCAGGCGGAATCCCGCTACACCTACTATGGGCGGGGCATGAGGGTCCACCGTTCGAATGTCCGCATCGAAGGGATGCGCCATGAGGTAACGGAGGAGAAAGACCACGGCGCGCCCTATTCCGGGTTCATTTCGGTCTCGCTCTGTGCGAATGTAACCGTGACCAATTGTGTGTTCACGGCTCACAAGACCTACCGAACGATCGGTTCGGCGGGGGTTCCGGTCTCGATGGGATCGTATGATCTCAACGCGAATCGGGCGGTGAATGTCTCCTTCATCCATTGCCGGCAGACGACCGATATCCTCGATTCCGCCTATTGGGGGCTCTTTGGATCGAATTTCTGCAAGAACCTGCTCTATGACGATTGCGTCTTCTCCCGCTTCGACGCGCACATGGGGGTCGCGAACGCCACGATCCGCAACAGCCGCCTGGGACACATGGGCATCAACGCGATCGGATTCGGAACCTTTCTGGTTGAGAACACCACGGTATGCGGAAAAAACTTTTTCAACCTGCGTTCCGATTACGGCAGCACGTGGGAGGGCGAATTCATCGTGCGGAACTGCACGTTTGTTCCCGGGGGCGGGAAACCGGTGACGGGAACGCTGATCGGCGGCTCCAACTCCGGGAAACACGATTTCGGGTATCCCTGCCACATGCCCCGGAAGATCGTCTTCGAGGGGTTGACGATCGACGACACCCATCATCCCGAGAAGTACGGGGGGCCGTGGATCTTCGCCGCATTCAATCCGCAACATACCGATTCCTCCTATCAGGAAAAGTATCCCTATCACATCACGGAGGAGGTCGAGTTGCGGGATGTCACGGTCAAGAGCGGCAAGGCGTTGCGCCGCAGCCCCAACGCCTACCTCTTCCGCAACGTGAAGGTGAGCGACCGTTGAGGGTTGAGTGTTAGGTGGTTAGGTGGTGCGAGGGTTTGCTGAACGATTGCCGATTCATCCATTTGGTTGTTTTCATATCCCAGTCGGCATGGGTGAAAGGCACAGGAGATGCACCCCATGCCTTCAAGACGGCACCTTCAAGACGGGAATTGTATTGTTGCCTTTACGAACGAAATACGGCATACTGTTTTTCAACAATGAATGGAAATGGCTATTGAACGGAAGGTTTCGGCGGGAGATTTAATGTGATCGTCGTCATGACCCAGCATTTGCAAGAGTTTGCCCATGCGGCCGCGCCGTGGCTTATCGGCGCGGCGGACGCCCGCGAGGACCCGGACGGGGACGGGCTGATCAATCTGCACGAGTGGTTCGCCCATGCCGACCCTTGGGTNNTGCGGCCGCGCCGTGGCTTATCGGCGTCATCTACGCGGGCTGGTTCTTCCGCCACCATGAACCGGGTGGCGCCGTGATAGCGGGCTGCACCGTCAACGCCGCCGGCGCCACGGTGGCGCGCGGAATCTACGCGGTGGACGGCCCGCCGGTGACGGTCGAGAACTGCAGCTTTCTCCATTTTCCCCCGAACGGCGGCTCAACCCTCGGTTACGGCATCCAGTACGAGACAACGGCGGCGAACTGGGGGCGCGCCCCCGCCCTAATCCCACTGGAGATCGTCAACTGCCTCTTCGACGAATCGTTCACAAACGCCCTCGCCCTGGCGCCGCTGGAGCAGAGCCCCAGCAACGCGTATGACGTGGCGATGCTGAACTGCATCGTCTCGTCCCCACCGGAATACGGGGCGGATTTCACGGAAAACCTGATCGTGACGAACGCGGCGGTTTCCGGATCGGGTTTCCTCCCGCCCTCATCCCCCGCCGTCAACGCGGGCCGCCCGGTCCGCTATTCGTTCCTTGACCTCAACGGGCAGGACCGGGACGCACTCCCGGACATCGGCGCGGACGAGCTCGT
>DBXN01000155.1 GCA_002309585.1 Verrucomicrobia bacterium UBA1211 | reverse complement strand
TCCCAGATCTGGACCTGCGGCGAGCCGCGCAGGTAGAGCCCGCTGTCTCCCCGGACCGAGAGAATCCGCCAGTCGACATACATTTCGAAATCCTGATAATCCTTTGCCGTGGCCAGACTGTAACCGCCGCGCTTGCCGTCAAAGAAGAGCGTGCCGTTGTCCCGGACGAACCAGTGCTCGACCATCTGCTTGTCGGCGATCTTCTGCATCTCGGCCCGCTTTTCCGGCGTCGCTTTCTGACGGACGATCGGGTTGTCGAAATGCTCGGCGGTGGTGACGCCCTTCCAGTTGGTCAGGTCTTTGCCGTTGAAGAGCGCGGTGAAGCCCTCGGGGGCCTTGTTGTCGGTCGGGTTGCCGACCTTGTAATCGGCCGGGACCTCTTTGATGCGGATGTTCCGCCAATCGACGCGGTGCCCGTGGCCGAGCCAGCCGATGTGACCCTTGGCGTTATGCAGGCCGGGATGGGGCCGGTGGTCCATCGTTTCCGTGATGTCCTTGAGGTCGGCGTCGGTGATCACCTCGCCGTTCAGAATCACGGTGATGCGGGAACCGATGGCGCGTACCTCCTGGAAGTTCCACTCGCCGACCTTCTTCTGCGCGCCGCGTTTACACGGGACAACGCCGTAGATCGAACCGTGGTACTGATAGGGCTGGAGTTTCGTGTATTGCGAGCCGGAATCATCCAGAATCTGCAGCTCCATGCCGTTGTAGGCCGCGTCGCCCTCGACCGGGCAGCGGATGCCGAGTCCGTTGTTGCCGTTCTCGCGCACCAGGAACTCGAACCGCAGGATGAAATTGTCATACTCTTTGGCCGTCAAGAGCTTGCCGCCGATTTCCGGCTTGCAGTAGAGGACACCGTTTTCGACATCATATCCGCGGATGGCGCCGATCCATCCGGTCAGATCCTTTCCATTGAACAGCGAGACAAATCCCTCCGGGTCCGGCTCCTGGGCTCCGGCCACTCCGGCCAACAGCAACATGGCCGCCACACCTTTGACAAACGCTTTCATGTTTCCCCTTTCGTTCGTTTTGCGATACGTTCCCACCGCAAAGTTACCAATAATATAACCGATTGCGCGAAACGGGAAAAGCGGAAAATGGTGCGTCACGCGTGAAGGCCCGCCCTTCGTCACTTTTTGGTGGAAATGGTTGCCGATCACGGTATAATGATCGCATTCACAAACTGGGGGAGGATGTTAGGATGATTGGAACGGTGTTGACGGCGGTCGCGGGTATCACGGTGGGGGGATGGGCGGTCTCGTTTGACGAGGCGGCGCAACAGTTGACGTTATCGTATCCGGAGGCGAATGTCGCCCTCTCCGGCGCACTGACCTTCCGTTCCGGCGGGAAGGATTGGCGGGTTGCACCGGCGCGCGACGCGGTCCCCTCCCGGTTGGCACTGGTCGATCCGAACGATAACGTTCAGGGGTATCTCTCGTTTCAGGCCAACGGCGGCCGGCTGCAGATGCTGGCGTACCACCGGACGGCCCAGTCGTATGAGGGTTGGCTCTACTATTCGGGGCAACTCCGTTTTCGTTCCGACGCCTTTGCCTGCCGGACCTCGCCGGATCCTTCCGAACGGGTTTTGCGTCTGGCCTCCGGCGAGGCGGATTCGACGTTGAACGACTCGCTTTTCTCCCGCGCGGACGATCTGGCGCTGCTCCTCCGCGCCGCCGGGGAGACCCGGCTCTATGCGAAGGGAGAGGGGCACGGTTTCTTCCTCTCCGGGCGCATCCACGAGGCTTCTGAGGCCGCCTTCTCCTTCACCGTGGAACGCGACTACTACCGATCCCGTTATGTGCCCTACTATAAGCCGGTCGATAAAAAACGCAGTCCGCGCCCCCCGACCGGTTGGATGTCGTGGAATGTTTATTTTGATACCGCGACGGCGGAGGATAATCTGGCCGAGGCGCGGTTGGGCAAGAAGTATCTCCAGCCGTTCGGCTTGGAATTCTGGTCGATCGAGTCATGGCAGGGCAACTCCGACCGGTTGCCGGTCTCGAAGTTTTACAACATGAATCTGGAGTGTAACGAGACCCAGTTCCCGCTTGGTATGAAGCGGTTGGCAGATGATATCCGTGCGCTCGGTTTCCGGCCCGGTATCTGGATGGCGCCGTTCGGCACGGGGAACGACGCCTTCTACCAGGCGCATAAGGGGTGGTTCCTGCATCGGAAGGACGGAACGCCGATCGGTTGCTGGAACGGGAAGTACACGCTGGATCCGACGGTGGATGAGGCGGTGGACCACCTGCGGCATATCTTCGATGTCGCCTCGCACGAATGGGGCTATGAATATTTCAAGATCGACGGGATGTCCGGGCGCGGTCCGGGCTATTGCGCCCATCTCTATGAGCGGCCCGACATCAGGGCCTGTTTCAGCCGGCCGGATTGCCGCGATCCGTTTGAGCGGTGCGTGCGGGCGTTCCGGGAGGGGATCGGCCCAGACCGCGTGTTTCTGGCCTGCCAAGGGCACTTCACGGGACCGGAGACGGCCTATGCCGACGCTTCGCGGACCGGTGCGGATATCGTGGCGCCGAACCGTCCCGTGACGTGGCATAACATCATGAACCAGGCGCGCTGCACGCTGAATCAGATCTTCGCGCATAACATTGTCTTCTACGCCGATCCCGACACGTTGCTGGTGAACGACGCGCTGGATCTGGAACAGGCCCGCGTGACAACCACTGTGGTTTCTCTGCCGGGGCAGATGATGTTTTCCGGCGACAAACTCGCGGAACTCAAACCCGAACGGATCAAACTGCTTCAGCAGACCCTTCCCGTGGCGGATGTCCGTCCCGCCGCGCTCTATCCCTACTTCCGGGATTTGCCGATCTGGGATCTCGCCGTTGCGCGTCCCTTTATTACGTATCATGTGGTGGCGCTCTTCAACTGGACGGACCGTCCGGAAACGATCGGTTTCCATTTCCGTGAGATCGGCGAACCGATGGACCGGCGGTTCGTCGCGTATGAGTTCTGGACGCAGACATATCTCGGTGGGAAGGAGGGGTCTGTCAGCTTGGAGGTGCCGGCGCGGGGTGTCCGGTTGCTCGCCCTCCATCCGGAGGTTCCCCATCCGCAGTACCTCAGCAGCGATCGCCACATCACGCAGGGGGCGGTGGAGTTGAAGGATTTGGCGTGGCGGGACCGGACGCTGACGGGTACGGTGGAGGCGATCGGCGGTTTCCCGCTGACGCTCCGATTCCGGGTTCCGCAACCGTTCAAACTGGCATCCAGCAAGGTGCCGGAAGCGGTTTCCGTCCGGACGGTGATGGAGACGCCGGAGGTGCTGGCGGTGACGGTGGAGACACCCGAGACGCGGGATGTGCCGATTGCCTTGGATTTTGATCGGAGGTCTGAATGAAACATGCGTATGCGGTAATTATGGCGGGCGGCAGCGGCGAACGGTTCTGGCCGTTGAGTACCCGTTCCCGTCCCAAACAGTTCATCTCGCTTTTCGGTGGTAAACCGTTGCTCTCGCTGGCGGTGGAACGGCTGGAGGGACTTTTTCCCAGCGATCACATCTACATCATCACTGCCGACCGGCTGGTGGCGGCGAGTGTCGCGGCGGCATCGGCCGTCCCGCCCGAGAACATCATCGGCGAGCCGTGCCGGCGTGACACGGCGGCGGCGGTCGCCGTGGCGTGTGGCGTGGTCCGCCGGCGCGATCCCGACGGCGTGGTCTGCATCCTGACGGCGGATCAGCTGATGACGGATGCCGCCGCTTTCCGGCAGACCCTTGCCGACAGTGTTGCGGTGGCGGCGGCCCATGACGCCATTGTGACGATCGGCATCCAGCCGACCTATCCCGCGACCGGTTTCGGGTATATCGAGTTGGGAGAGACGTTGGAGGCGGGAACCGTGACGGGATTCACCGCCGCCAAACGGTTCGTTGAGAAACCCGACGCGGCAACCGCCGCCGGCTATTTGGCGAGTGGAAAATACCTCTGGAACGCGGGAATGTTTATCTGGCGGACTGCCGTCATGTTGGAGGCCTTCCGCGCCTACGCGCCCGATCTCGCGGTGTTGTGCGACCGGATCATCGGGACCGACTCGTCAGCATCCTTGCGGACGTGCCTTGCGGAACAGTATCCGGGGTTGCGCGCGATCTCCATCGACTACGCCGTCATGGAGCATGTCCAAAACATTCTCACCGCACGCGGCGTGTTCGGGTGGGATGATGTCGGGTCTTGGCCCGCGCTCGGCAAACACTTTCCGGCGGATGCATCGGGGAATGTGGTGGTCGGGTCCTGCGAGCGGATGGAGGCATCGGACAACATTGTGGTCTCGGAGAACCATCTGACGGCGCTCATCGGTGTGAAGGACTTGATCGTGGTGCATACGGACCGCGCGACGCTGATCTGCCCGAGGGATCGCGCACAGGATGTGAAACGGTTGCTTCGCGCGATCGCGGAACGCCCCGACGGCGAGACGTATGTGTAGGCGAGGATTTCTAGAACCTCTGGAATGTTTGGAAAATCTGGAGCATCTGGAAGAGGACGGGGCATGGAAGCGAACGGGACGAGACGGATTTGCCTAACGGTGGCATATGACGGGACCGCCTATTGCGGGTGGCAGATCCAGCCGGACCGTCCCAGTGTCCAGCAGACGTTGGAGGAGGTGCTGCAGGGCGTCATTGGCCATCCAGTCAAGATCCACGGGAGCGGTCGGACCGACCGTGGCGTTCACGCGCGCGGGCAGGTCGCCCATGTCGATGTTGCGACCCGCCTGAAAAACATCTCCCTCCTGCGGGCGATGAACGCCCGGCTTCCCCCGGACATCCGGGTGATGAAGATCACGGATGCGAAGGGCGATTTCCATGCGCGGCGTTCCGCACACCATAAGGAGTACCGCTATTTTGTGGTGATGGGCGAGACGGTTCTCCCTGACAAGCGCCTGTACGCCAACCACGTTTACCGTAAGCTGGATGTGGAGGCGATGCGCCGGGCGGCGGAAGCCTTTGTCGGGCGGCATGACTTCGCCGCCTTCACCGCCAATCCCCAGCGGGAGATTGAGACGACCGTCCGGACCATCTTTTCATTTAAGGTCTCCCATCGCGGAAGCGAGGTCGTCTTCGCCGTTCAGGGCGACGGTTTCCTCTACAAGCAGGTGCGGAGTATGGTCGGATTTCTCTTGCGGGTGGGGGAGGGTGCGGAGAAACCCGAGGCGGTCAAGTCGCTCCTTGAGGCGGCGGCGCCGCGTGTCGCGCGTGTGCCGTCCGCTCCCGCGCAGGGCCTCTTCCTCTGGAAGGTCTGGTATTAGACCGCAAACGGACGGAGCTGTGCCCCGAACCGCCATGTTCCTCCCGGGGCGTGTTCAGCGGGGATGCCGCTGGATCATCGGGATGAAAATGAAGAGGGCTTTGGCCAGTTGCAGGAGGAGCATCGCGACGAGGATGAAGTTCAGTCCGCAACGGTTGATCCATCGGATCGCGTTGAGCGGACCCGGAGGTAACCAGGTCTCGAAGTAGCCGTAACCGGTGATGAAGAGAAGCGCGCCCGAATAGAGGAGGTGCAGGGGAACATACCACTTCAGAAAGCCGAACCGGTCGGCGGCGACCTGGCCGATCACATAGCAATTCAGCGACATGAAGAGGGTGACAACGAGGGTCAGCAGGACCATTTGCGGGACATACGCGGTATAGGCCGATCCGCCGGGTGTCCAGGCGAGCGCCCATTTACCGACCAATCCGAAACCGATGGCGCAGAGTATGCCAAACGCGAGCGAGGCAAGGGTCGAGCGGAGGATGATGCGGCGGTCGGAGCCGGTCTGCTTCTCCGCCGCCTCCGAGACATACGGGAACATCACAGCCGTTAGGGTTGCGCCCGCATAGGTACCGATCTCGGCGAAACGTGAAATCATATAGTATGCGGCGGAATCGACGGCGGGTAACCGCTGGCGGATCACGAGCGATTCGACGAACGCCGCGATCGTCTGCGCGTGCAGAAGGGCCAGGAATAATCCGCATTTCAGGAATGTGCGGAGGGTTTCCCTGTTCCAGTAGGGTTCGGCCCGTACCTCCGCACCCAACTCTTTACGCAGGGAGAAGAGGCTGATGCCGATCTGCCAGAACGAGACCGCCGATTGCGCTACGAAATAGCCGGAGATCGCCCGGATCGGCATCGTCACCAGTGCGACCGCGAGACGGATCGGCGCGCCGAGGATATGGAGGACGGAGAGGGCGTTAAACCGTTTCAAGGCCTGGAGGGCGTTGGCGTAGACAGGGGCGATGGCACCCGTCAGACCGGTCGCGACGATGAGAATGCCGAGTGAGCCCCGCTCAATCCGCATCCGCTCGAGGATCGGCGTCATCGTGCACCGTGCGATGACGAGGGTAATGACCAGAAAGACCGCCATCGCGGTGAAGACGGTCCGGAGCATGGATTTCATCTTCCCGCGCTCCCCGTTGACCGCCAGGACGTTCAGCCGTTTCATAAAGACCAGCCCGAAGATCGCGGCCGGAAGCGATAGGAGTGTCGCGAAGTGGGTGAGGGGCAGGACGGCGCCCAGTTCGTCGCCGGGAACGAATTTCGGCACCAGCCAAAGCCCGATGAAGGCGTTGACCAGATCCGAAACACGGATGGCGAGGAAGAGCAGCAGCGAGTGCCACCAGAATTCACCGAATTTCGATTTGAAGATTGCGATCCACCTGTTCATCACGCATTTCCGTCTGAAGTTGATATCGGGGTGAGCCACGTTTCAAAGGACCGCACACGGTTCCGCCACGCCCACTGTTCCCGGAGCCGGGCCTGCTGTTCAGGTGTCGGTGCGACGGCCGCGTAGGCCTCCGGCTCGGTAAGAAGCTTCACGAGTGCGGCTGCGAACGCCGCCTGATCGCCGTAAGGGACTTTGACGCATCCTGTCGTATAGACGTGGCGGAGGGCGGGAAGGTCATACATCACGACGGGGAGGCCGCTGCACAGCGCCTCGGCGGCGACCATGCCGTTGTTGTCGAAGACGGTCGGATGAACGAGAATCCACGTGCTGCGGTAGATCGCGTATTTCGCCTCGTTGTTGACGTAGCCCAGCCAATCGACCGAACCGGCGATCCCCAGCCGTTCCGCCTTCCGCTTGAGGGCGCGAGTGTAGTCGGGCGCGCCGTTCCCGATGACCGTGAGCCGGACATCCGGGCATTGCGCCCGGACACGTTTCCAGATCTCCAGAAATCCGTCGATTCCCTTCTGCGGGTGCAGACGACTGCAGAAGACGACGTCCCGGCTTCGGGTGGCCGGGGCATCCGGGATCTGTTCGATGTTGACACCGCCGTAGATCGGGAAGACGCGGGAGCGGAACGGTTCGGGGAAGTGGGTGAGATCCGAATCGTTGGTGATCACGAATCCATCGGCGTGCCGCCGGGCGATCCGGAAAAGCAGTCGGGAATAGAACCAGACCAGCAGATAGGTGAGGGCCGGGAAGCGGTAGCGTTTCAGGAGGTTCTCGAAGATAAACGGCACGAAAAGGAACTGGACGGCGATCCAGGTGTAGCCGAATTCCCGCTTGAGGCGGCTGCACGGAAGGGTATCGACATGGAAATCGCTGCAGGCGTAGACGACATCCTCCGCGTTTACGTTTAGGGCTCGGAACGCTTCCCGCAGGACACGGGTATAGTGCCGGGCGCTCGCGAAGGGATGCCGCAGGTCGTTACCCTTAAACCCGGCGACGGGATGAAGAACGATCCTCCCGGTGTCACCGAGAGCGTCCGTCACGGTTTCGACCTTGCGGCCGGGAAGGATGAAATGAATCTCAAAAGCGTCCGAGAGACACCGGGCCAACTCCAGCGCGATTTTGGAGTTGCCTCCCATCGTGCCCGGTTCACTCAAACCCATCCCGCAGATGATGAAACGCTTTGCCGTCTGCCGCCTTCCAGTCAACCGAAACCCTCCTGTCATTCCGGCAACGATTCATCCCCGCATGACGCGGAGACGAACCGGACGGGGAAGGACTGTTTGTACGAAAACGTTTTGGTCTTCCCCGTCTTCTCGTCCACATAACTGCCTGTCGCGTTCCAGAGATAGAACCCGCTCAATTCCTGCCCCTGCACCATGATGCCCTCATAGTTGACCTTCTTGGAGGTATGCGCCACGGTCTCCTTGCCGGTGATGGCGTCGTATGCCGACAGATAATCGTACCAGAAGGTGAACGTGCCCTTGAAGATACCCGTCGCCGCCGTGAAGGAGAAGGTCAGCGCGCCGTCATTCGCGCCCTCGTAGATCCACTCACCCGTCTCTGCTTCCTTGACCGGCTTGGTCGCCTTCTCGACGATAAACGCCGTCCCTTTCTCATTCACGGCGAGCAGGCAGTCGGTTAATGTCTCCGACGGCGCTCCCTTGTATTCGGTCGCCGTGGTCACCTTTTTATGGGTGGTTTCATCCAGATCCGTCTCTTTCCGGGTATAGGCCAGCAACGGTTTTTCCGTCGCGAACGAAAGGGTATCGTAGTAGGCGTGGAGCGTGGCGAGCTTATTGTAATACGCGCCGAAGAAGGAGGGGACCAGCGCGAAGCCCATACCGTACGGCTCGGTCGCCAGCGGGTTGCGGTTCACCCAATAGGCGTTGCCGAAATCGGCCAGCGGGCCTTTCGCTTCCGGGAATCCGACCCTCAGGGCGAATGCGCCGCCTTTGTAGGCCGATGGAGCGAGGTAAAGATAGGTCTCGAAGCCGTCGCGCTCGCCGGCGTAAACCAGCGTGGAAGAGGCGGAAACCGCCGTTCCGTCCGGCAGTTTGCCGCTGGCCTTCACGGCTCCGTTCGCATCGATCGTGAGCGACAGGTAACCGTCGCCGAACCCTTCGCCCTGCAGCGCGAGGGTATAGACGCCTGTCCAGTCGGCCACGACCGCCTTGGCGGCCGCCAAGGTCGCCTTGTCCTTCCAGATGTTCCGCCGCAGGTCAAACAGCGTCACGCCATCCTGCGTCTGGCCCGCCGCGAGGGCGTTCAGCAGCGCCACGCCATCGGCGCCCGGCGCGGAATCGGGTTTGAGCGTCAGGGCAAACGGCAGAAGCTCCTTTCCCGCCTTCAGGTCGGCCGAAATGACAAACGCGCTCTCATTCGTGCTGATGGATGATTCGTCGGCGGGGATGATGCCGAGGCCCGTTGCCGAGAAGGTCCAGTTCGTTCCCAGGAGCGCGACCTTGCCGCTGATCTTTCCCGCTGAAGTGACTGTCAGCGTCGCGGAACCGCAATCGCCCCCCGTCGTTTGCGCGATGCCGGTGAAGGTTCCCGCCACCCAATCGGGCAACGGCAGAATGAACAGATCGATCGCGTAGGTCTGCGAACTCCGCCCCGCCGTGGTCACGGTGAGCCGGACGGGGGAGGGCGTGACTTCGCCGGTCTTCGCGTTCACGCGGGAAGGCACCGTCGGAACGCCGGCGATCGAATACGCCTTGGTCGTCTTGTCCTGGACGAGTTTCAAGCCCGCCGGAAGCCCCGCCGCCTTCACGGTTGTTTCTGAAAGGCCGCCCGACGTCACCGGCCAATCCACCGCCACGCCGCAGAGATTTGTCCAGATCGCCGCCGTTTCGGTTTCCATCGCCGTTCCGTCCACACCGAGCGTGATTGCGGCCTGATCCTCTTCCGCCGTCGCGAAGCGCGCCGTAACGGCCACATCACCGGCCGGCATCACAAATGTCAAGGTCGCTTGCAGCCGATTGCCGGGGAGCGGGATCGAATCGCTTTCCCATCCCGCGAAGACGTTTCCCCTTCCGGCGGATGCCTTGAGGGTCACCGTCTTCCCTTCCGGATACCGACCTTCGCCGGTTACCGATCCTGCCGCATCATTCTCGCCGGCGCTGTCCATCAGCGTGACCGTGACATGCGGATCGCCGATGAATTTCGCGAAGTACGTCACATCCTCTGCCGCGTTCGTGACGGTTGTCGAACTCCCTGAATCCGCCAGCGGTTTCGCTGTCCGGTCGATCACGAGCGTCGGGGTTGTGGCGACGGGGAATGTGTCTGATTCCCGTTTATACCATCCGCCGAAGGTGAAGTTTTTCGCGGCGGCCGCCCGGAGGGTCACACGCTGTCCTTTCGCACAAAGCGCGGACCCCGAGACTTTCCCGCCGTCGGCCGGAGCCGCCAGACCGCGCACGTAGGGGATTCGTTCGAACGCCGCCACATAGTCGGCGTCACCCGAGACGACGACCGGGTATTTCGCGTTTGTCGAGAGATACGGGGCAGACGGATCATCGGCGGTCCGCCATCCGGCAAACGACCAGCCCGGTCGAGGTTCAGCGGTCAGGGTCACTTTCGTTCCGGCGGTGTAGTCTCCCGTTCCGGCGACGAATCCGCCTTCCGTTCCCGTAACCGTCACATGGTTTGTCGTCACCGACTCATTCGCCTTCGGCTTATAGGGCGTCACGGCTGCGGTTAGCGTCTTGTCGTTCGCATCGGTGATCGTCACCGTGCAGACATTCAGTTTGCCCAACGTCTCGGTGACGGGATCGGTCAATTGGAGGGTTAACGTCTCGTCGGCCTCGATCGAGCGGTCACTCTTGGTCGGGATCACGATCCGCTTTTCACCGATCTCTCCGGCGGCCCACGAAAGCGTCAGCGGGAATGTCAGCCCCTGTTTCTCAATGATGCCTTCGACACTGTTCACCGTTCCCGCCTTCAGATCCAGATCGGTTGCCGTCGCCGTGTTATAGGTGAGGTAAACCTTCACGGAGGACGCCTGGTCGGCATTTCCGCCGAAGATCCGCGCTCTTATCAACTCGCCCTCTTTAACCGCCACTTCGGTCTCGCTGAACATGATTCCCTGTCGGAG
>DBXN01000014.1:1573-7924 GCA_002309585.1 Verrucomicrobia bacterium UBA1211 | reverse complement strand
GCCCCCGCCCCTGCGGCGAAGCCCGCCGAGGCTCCGAAGCCTGCAGCCGCGCCCGCTCCTGCTCCCGCTCCTGCGGCGAAGCCTGCTGAGCCTCCGAAACCGGCTGCCGCACCCGCTCCGGCCCCTGCGCCTGCGGCGAAGCCTGCCGAGGCTCCGAAGCCAGCGGCCGCGCCCGCTCCGGCTCCTGCGCCTGCTGCGAAGCCCGCCGAGGCTCCGAAACCCGCCGCGGCTCCTGCTCCTGAAGCGAAACCCGCGGCTCCTACGCCTCCACCGCCTCCGCCTCCGCCGCCACCGCCAGTCAAGCGGGTGGAGGTTCCGGATCGGGAGATGATTGCGGCATGCAATGTGATTCCGGTGAAGGGTCATCTCGATTTCGTGTTGCGGGGCGAGAAGGAGTCGCTCGCGGTGACGGTTCGGATCGGGGAGGGAAAGGTCACTTGGGAGGGGTCGCCGAAGGAGAGGTTTGCCGGGGCGGTCGCCGCCCGGGTGCAGACCCATCCGTGTCCCGCGTTGACGGACGGGACGCCGGTGTGGCTTACGCTCCGGCGGCGGGAGGCCGGCTGGATGTGTTATGTGGATGACGCGCCGGTTATCACCTTCCCTGAATTGTGGACGACGCCGCTTACCGTGGAACATGCCGCCGCGTCGCTTCCCCCCGAGAAGGATCGGGATGACTACGCGCAGAAACTGGGTTCGATCGCATTCCATGACGGTTTTATGATTGAGGCCGGAAAGGAGTTCCCCGAGACGTGGGAGCGGATGGCGGGCATCTGGAAGCTCCACTCCGTGACAGGATCGATCACCGGCAGTTCGGGCGGGTACAAGTTGTCCCGTCAGCCCCTTCCGCAGAAGAGCCCGAATTTCTACACCGTCGGCGGGGGCGGGACGAACGCGCTGATGCTGGCGGGCGAGTCGTTTTACAGCCGTTACCGCCTGAAGGCATCGGTCCAGCACAACTGCGGGACCAATGGGCTTGTCTTCCTGGCGGGTGAGCGGGGTGGGTATTGGGCCTTCACGGCGCAGACCGATCCCCAGACCCAGTGTGTCCAACTCGATCTTTGGCGGCAGCCGCCGGATTCCAAGGCGGCGCGGGAGTACATCCAGTCGGTTCTCACGGAGATCCCGATCGGGCAGTGGCTGCTGATGGAGGTACGGCTGTTCGATGACCGGATCGTCTGTCTGGCGGACAACATCGAAGTGATCCGCAAGAAATTGCCGATGCCGCCGTGCGGACGTTTCGGGCTCTTTGCCCATGCGCCCGCGGAGGAGTTGACCCGGTTTGACGACGTGGATGTCGTGTCGCATGCCGATGCGGCCTTCGATTCGGCCGATGATCTTTTCCTAGGGACCGTTTCGGCCTCGCCGACGGTGAAGCCGGAAACCGTGGAGAACCGTCCGGTGCTCACCTTCGGGACGGGCGCGGAGGGGGTTTGGCTGGCGGGTACACCCGACGGGCCGCCGGTGCGGACCGAGAGCCGCTTTGTCGCGGATGGTCCCGTCTTCACCTGCGGGGTGATCGGCGGGGCGGCGGTGGGGGATCCCCGTCAGTTCCGTTTCACTTGCGCCCAGACGGCTTCGAACCGCGTCTATACGCTGGAGGAGCGGTTGCCCGAGGGGAAGGCGACGGTGCTGGATCAGATCGTGCTTCTGGCGGGCGGAAAAGAGGTGCGGCTCACGCTGGATGCCCTGCGTCCGAACGAGTTGCGCGGGATCGCGGACGGAAAGATCGTCTGCATGACCCGTCTGCCCCAGACGCCCGGCCGGCTGTCGGGCCTGTTTGCCGCCTCGCCGCAGACGGTCCGCGCCGACGCGCCCCGGATTCTCTCGGTGGACGAGACGCAGGCCGACCGGTTTGAGAAGAATCCCCTTTATGTGAACGATCCCTTCATGAAGCACTGGTCCTCGCCGGAGGGACAGTGGATCACCTTCAAAAACGGGTTGATGTGGTTCAAGGGCGACATCATCGGTCCGACGCTGATCCATTTGCCGTGGGCGGCGGGCGCGACGCTCTTCTACGGTGTTCCGGAAGGGTCGACGGGAAGTGTCCACAAGGTCGTCTTTACGGCTGAGGCGTTGCAGGTCTTCACGGCGGCATCGGGCGGAAAGCCGGCCTTGAGCGTGCCGGCCGCCTCGATCCCGGAGGTGGAGGTGAACAAGGCCAAGGTCCGGATGGTCTCGATCGGGATGAACGGTCCGATCCTTTGGGTCGGGACGGATACGGCGATCGCGGGACGGTTGCGGCTGGACAGGCCGCTTCCGGGCCGCCGGATCTACCTGGCGGGCTTCCCCGCCGCGCAGCTGGTGAACACGCTGGTCTGCCGGGAGAACGTTTTCGATACCCTCTTCAACGAGTCGCTCTTCAACTGGACGATCAATGGCGGCAAGTGGGAGGTCATCAACCGGTTCTACTGCGAGCCGACCTGGTCGCACATGAGCGGCGAGAACGGAACCTCCATGGCGGCGTTGTGGTCGAAGTATGTCTTCAGCGGCGATTTCAGCGTCGATTTCTACGCAGGGTTGCGGATGGGCTGGTACACGCGGCCGGGCGATCTGAACATCACGGTGATGAGCAAGGCCTGTTCGCCCTCGGACGGCTATTCGCTGGTGACGACGGGATGGGACCATGACCACTCGGAGAATTATTCCCGCCTCTACCGGAACGGGGAGCAGAAGGCGGTTACGGACAAGTATCTGGTGCCCCGCTACCGCGACGGCTTGGTGCGTAGAGGGTATCAGCCGTTGGTCAGCGCGGGCCGCGATATCCACGGCGCCTGGTACGAGATGCAGTTGCGTCGGATCGGTACCGAACTCCAGTATGTCTACGACAACGAGGAGGTCTTCCGGGTGAAGGACGAGCAGCCGCTGCAGGACGGCGCGCTGGGGATCTGGACCTATCAGAACTCGATGATGGTGGCGCGGATCAAGATTGCGGCGGAGACGGTCGCCCCGCGGCGTTACGCCTTCCACGAGGTGCCTGCCGGCCGGGTTCCTCCGCCGGTTCTCGATTCCCTGCCGGAGAGTGGCGTGACGGTGAACGGTGCGCCGGCGCAGCTGCTGGCCCCGCAGTACTGGACCGCCAACGATTCGGTGAGCCATCCCGTCCTCTCGTTTACGGGCGGGGCGGAGCCGACGATGAAGGTGACCTCCCTGCTGGGCGGCGGGTCATTCTTCGCGGCGATGAAGCCCACCCTTTGGCAGTATTGGGATGCGGGGAAGACGATCGGCTGGCATTTCGAGATTGCGCGCCATCCCGCCGCGCAGGTGAATTTCGAGTTCACCGCCTTCAACGCCAAAGACGCCAAGACGAAGGTTTCTACCGGCTACTACTTCTACACCCTTTCGGGGACGGAGGAGCCCTATGGCCAGCGGCACCGGATCGGCGGCGTGCCGGGGGGTATTCCGCCCTCGACCGGCACCAACATCGTCTGGACGCCGGTGGATGTCTGGTTCCCGCCCGCGATCGGGCAGTTCCTGCGCGTGGACGGTTTCGGCATCCTGCAGCACAGTTTCGAACAGGAGGGGTTGCACGGCAACCCGCCGAAGGCCTGGTACGCGATCCGCAATTTCCGTCCCATCTTCAACGGCATCCCGTCCGTGGCGGGGCCGGCGGAGAAGGCCGCCCAGCTGACGGCCCTGACCAACACCCTCGCGAAGGTGGCGGTCGGCGCACCGCAGACGGTGCCGGTGCCGGAAGAGCTGGTGCCGGGCCACACCGCGATCTCGCTGGTGCGTATCAACGTGCCCCAAAGGCCGATTGCCCTCGCCTGGGAAGAGAAGATCCCCGGCGCGATCCGGGCGACGGTGACGGAACCGTGGCGGAACGGTCTCTTCCCGCCCTCCGCCGCGACGGTCAACGGTGTGGCGTGTGAGGTTGAGGCGCTGGATACCGGTCTGGCCCGGATCCTGATCCCGCACGACAAGCTGACACCGGCCTTCACGAATGTGGTTTTGACGCTCAGCGGCGGACAGGTCTACTCCAACACGCTGGCGTGGGCCAAACAGAACTTCCCGCCTGTCCTGATGGGGCTGAAGGTCTCGGACGGCGGCGGGATCGAGACCTTCGAGACAAGACCGTTGGCCATCGCGCCGTGGAAGGGGACGGCCTCCGCGCGGATCGGCCGGGATGACGAGGCACGGGGCGGTTATCTTGAGTTCGCCAACGCCGGCGTCGCGCACCGGCTTTCGGGTGTCCTCCTTGCGGCGTATGATCCCACCAAGTCCCCGCTGCTTCAGTTCCGCTATCGCGGCGATTCGCCGATGGCGCGTGCCTCAATCGCCTACGGCTCGTCGGCCTTCACCTTTACGGAGAGTTATCGGACCCCGGTGCGGATGGCCCCGCTTTCGGCGGTGGATGAGAATTGGCGGGTCTGGATCGGGTATCCGCAGGACAACATCGGGACCCATCCCCTCACCGCGCTCCCGGCGCCTGTGATCACCCCGGTACAGCCGATAGCGGTCGCCTCCCGCGCCACCTATGACTATTCTGGGCGTTATAGCCGACTCCATTTCGATGAGGTCGCGTGCGGGCCGGCGGTCGGTCCCAAACGGCCGCTCAAGCTGACCGTGGCCTATCACGATCCCGATGGTGTGGCGGCGGTCGAGTACGCGCTATTGGCCGGGGATGTCCCGTATGAGCGCCAGACTGAGGAGGTTCGCGGGAAACTCCAGTGGAAGGCGATGCCGAACGGAACGGAATTCACCGTGCCGCTGGAGGGCGTGAAGGAGGGCATCAGCCACTTCCTGGTCCGCGCCAAAGACACCCCGGGCGCGGTTTCCACCGTTTCCGATCTTCCCTTCGTGTATGACGAGATTCCGCCGGTCATCACCGCCGCGATTCAGCCGTCAAAGGCTTTCAACGGGAGCCAGTTGACCGTGAGCGTCACCGCCAAGGTCGCCCCCGTGGTGTTGCCGAGCGTCCAGATCGCGGTGGGGGATCGCGTCCTTCCGTTGACGAAGGATCTGGGGTCGGTGGGCCTCGGCCCCGGCGTGTCGACCTACACGATCGACTGGATCTGGTCGCTGAAGCCGGAGTTGCTCAAGGCGAAACACGGCGACACCCTCTCCGTGGTCGTGAAGGGCGTGACCGATGCGGCGGGAAACGCCTCGGAGCCGGTCAAGGTGGACATCCCGCTGGATCTCAACGGCGACAAGACTCCGCCGACGATCCCGGAGATTGCCTTCCCCGCCAATTTCCTGGTGAGTCAGCCGACGCTCGCAACGACCTCCGGATGGCTCTACGACTCCTCCAAGGTCACCTTCAAGGCGGTGGATTATCCGGAGGGTATCGCGTTGTCCTGTACCCCTTCCGCCGACAGCTTGTGCTGGTTCCGCCGCCGCTTCTATCCGACCAATTGGGATCCGATCACCTTCCCGTGGCTCGCCCTCTCCTTCCGGGTGGTCGGGGCGTCGCCGGGTGCGGCGGGGCCCTTCTCCCCCTACTTCTGGATCGGGAGCCGGCAGCCCAAAGGCACCCCCGGGGAACTGCCGCTCAACTTTGCGACCCATGCGTCGTTCTGCATCTGCAAGCCGGTCTCCAGCTGGCAGGCGGACGAGTGGATCGACGTGCTGATCAATGTCCGCGACTTCCTCGCCGCGCAGTCCGAGGACAAAAAGACCCCCGCGTCGATTCTCTATTGGGGTTTCTCGTTCGACAACAAGCCCCACATGAAGGGTGTCCAGCTCCAGCTCCGTTCCGTGGCGATCATGAGCGCATGGAATTCCGACCACATGATGCCCTTCCGGCCATATGATCTGAATCCCATCAGCGGGCTGCTCTGGGACGGTGGCGCGAGCGCGGCGACCGGCGTGCGGTTCGCGAACCTCGCCATGCCGCCCCACTCCCAGCACTTCTTCCACTTCTATGTGGCGGACCGTGTCGGGAACCGGACCCCGATGTGGACCATCCCGGTTCCGCCCGACAGCCAGAAGACCAAACCCGATCTTCCCGGTTTCGAGACCGTCGACTACTAGAAGGGTTGAGGGAAGGATAAGGGAAGGTTATTTAAGGAAGGTTAAAAGGTTAAGAAGGGAAGAGGGAATAGGGAACGGGGGCAGTTGAGGGTTGAGAAGCGGAGTACGGAAGTCTGATGGCTGAAGTCCGAAGTCGTGTGGCTGAATGGCACGTTACAGGCAATGTGGCTGCGTGAAATGCCATCATGGCTTAAGTCCATATTTCCACATATTTCACAATTCAATTTGCCGCGGTCACTTTCCGCTTGCGGGGAACGGTCCAGATGTGCTAAACTGACATTTCCCTTCATCGAAAAAGGTGAAATGTTTAACTCTGTATCCGTTTGTACCGATTGGGAGTTCGGGAGGATCGTTCAGAAAGGTTGCCAAAATGGCTAAGAA
>DBXN01000014.1:0-1519 GCA_002309585.1 Verrucomicrobia bacterium UBA1211 | reverse complement strand
GCCCAGGGCGTGAATATCATGCAGTTTTGTAAGGAATTTAACGCGAAGACGCAGGATAAGGCCGGTTTGGTCATCCCCGTGATCATCACGGTTTATGCCGACCGCAGCTTCTCGCTGGTCTTCAAATCACCGCCCGCCTCCGTCCTGCTGAAGAAAGAGGCCGGTTTGGCGAAGGGTTCGGGAACCCCGAACAAGGAGAAGGTCGGGAAGGTCACGCGCGAGCAGCTGAAGAAGATCGTCGAGATCAAAAAGGCGGATCTGAACACGACCGACGTCGAGGCGGCCATGCGGATGATCGCCGGCACGGCGCGGAACATGGGTATTGAGGTGGTTGATTAACGGAGAGAGTGGGCATCATGGCTAAACACGGTAAAAAGTATGTTGACGTGCTGAAGAAGGCTCCGACGTCTCCGGTCACACTGGAAGAGGCGGTTGCGTTCATCAAGGCGAACCCGATTGCGAAATTTGACGAGACGGTTGATATCTCGATGCATTTGGGCGTGGATATCAAGAAGTCCGACCAGACGGTCCGTGGCACGGTGGTTTTGCCGCACGGTACCGGTAAACATGTCCGCGTGGTCGTGTTTGCGGCCGGCACGCACGCCGATGAGGCGAAAGCGGCTGGCGCCGATGAGGTCGGTTATGAGGATCTGATCGAGAAGATCAAGGGCGGCTGGACCGATTTCGATGTCGCGATCGCGACGACCGATGCGATGAAGGAAGTCCGCAAGATCGCCCGTATCCTGGGTCCGCGCGGTTTGATGCCGAATCCCAAGACGGGCACGGTGACGGACGACATCGCGACGGCGGTGAAGGCGTCCAAGGGCGGTAAGGTCGATTTTCGTATGGATCGTACCGGTAACTGCTGCGTCGCGTGTGGCAAGCTGAGTTTCGAGGTCGCGAAGTTGTGCGAGAACATCCGCGCGGTGGTCGAGGCGGTTCGCGCCGAGCGGCCCGCCGCCGCCAAAGGCACCTTCATCAAGTCCCTGACGGTTAGCTCGACGATGGGCGTGGGTGTCCGGGTGTTGGATAAACAGTCCGCCGAATAAGGAGTTTGAACGATGAGAAGCGAAAAAGTTTCCATTTTGAATGAGGTCATCGAGCGTGTCAAGGACTCGGACTTCTGCTTTATCCTGAACTACGGCAGTGTGAAGGTCGAGAAGATCGCCAAGCTCCGCCAGAGTCTGGTCGGGCAGGATTCGAAGATGATGGTCGTCAAGAACACCCTTCTGGCGAAGACGGCCGAGGCGCAGGGGTGGAGCGATATCTCCGCGCTGTTGACGGGTCCCACGGCGATCGTGACCGGTAAGGGCGATGTCGCTGAAGTGGCCAAGCTTTTGGTGGCGTTCGCGAAGGAGAACGAGTCCGCGACGATCAAGGGCGGTAACCTTGAGAACAACCTCTTGAGCACGGCGGATGTCGAGGAACTCTCCAGCCTTCCGTCCAAGGACGCGATGCGCGGGATGTTGCTCGGGACGCTCTCCGCGCCTGCGACGAGCTTCGTGCGTGTGCTTAACGC